>JAQXLK010000160.1 GCA_029012085.1 Clostridiales bacterium | reverse complement strand
CTTCCTCTGCCTTGCGTCTTGCTTCCTCTTCCGCCTTACGTTTTGCTTCTTCCTCTGCCTTGCGTCTTGCTTCTTCCTCTGCCTTGTGTCTTGCTTCCTCTTCCGCCTTACGC
Source organism: Clostridiales bacterium (assembly GCA_029012085.1). GTDB lineage: Bacteria > Bacillota > Clostridia > Lachnospirales > Lachnospiraceae > CAG-590. Next base: position 12,811 of record JAQXLK010000160.1, on the reverse strand, counting down.
TTTGCTTCTTCCTCTGCCTTGCGTCTTGCTTCCTCTTCCGCCTTGCGTCTTGCTTCTTCCTCTGCCTTGCGTCTTGCTTCTTCCTCTGCCTTGCGTCTTGCTTCCTCTTCCGCCTTACGCTTTGCCTCTTCCTCTGCCTTGCGTCTTGCTTCTTCCTCTGCCTTTCTCGCTTCCTCTTCCGCCTTGCGTTTTGCCTCCTCTTCAGCTGAAGAAGTATTTAAATTGATAAAATCATCGTCATCATCATCATCAAAATCGATATTATATACACTTTGAACATCATTAGTAGCACTCGGTCTTTGACGAACAGGAATAACACTAACTATATCACCATTCTCATCTATAACATTTTCCGGATTTGCTCCACTCTTAACATGTTCAGCAGCTACGCCAGTGTCAACCCAGCTAATTTCATCTGATGAGTCAGCAAATTCAATCTTTGCATCCCATGTATTCTCTGCAGTCACAACATTATCCTTATTTTCTTTTGATTCTGATGAATTAAGAGCCGCATTAATCTCATCAACATTAAGGGATACTGTACTTTCATCTGCATTATTTGTATTATCAGGCGTTGGAATTTCAATTCCCAAACCATTACCTGCCATACCCATATTTGCAAGACTTTGCTGCCCCTGATTCGGATTTAATAATGTTGGACCTTCTCCATTCGGATTTGACAAAGTCGGCGCTTCTTTAAGACCACCTAAGCCACCGGAAATACCTCCACCTACATTTGTACTATTTTCATCTGGCTGAATCCCTGCAGCTTTCATTCTTTTTCGCTCTTCTAATTTCTGCATTTCCTCAGGAGAAATTGTTCTAAATTGCGGCTTACCATTACCACCTGCCGCTGATTTATTTGATGAGGACTTCAATGCCCCTTGCTTCTGATTTGCTGCTTCCTTTTCTGCCTTCTCTGCCTTTTCTTTTTCAACTTGTGCCCTAATTGCAGCAATTAATGCCTCTGTCTGATCCATTCTCTTTTCCTCAACCCTCCTTTCTGCCTTAATTTTTTCTTCTTCCTCTGCTCTCATTCTTGCTAATCTGTCTTCTTGTTCTTTCATCTCTGCAATCACCCTTTGTCTCTCTGCCGCTAAATCCGGATTGTTTTTTAGTTCCTCTCGTTCTCTTCTGGCAGCATCCCTTTGTTCAAATGCTAACGCCCGCATTCTCATTTCCTCTTGCTTTTGTGCAATTGCCGCCTTTGTTTCTGTATCTTTTCTTTCTTGAGCCGTCTTCATTTCGAGTGTCTCCTCAGCATTTGACGTTTCCTTCAAATTATTTAGGTTACGCGAATTACCACTACCACTCAGCTGAATCCCCATATATTATCATCTACTTTCTTTTAAATCCATTAATTTTTTTTTCATATTTTCTGTAATCAGAATTCTAACTCTCAACAACTGTCTTTCATTTTCTAAGGATACTTTTTCTTCTGATGATGAATTAACATCTATGTCATTTTCCTCTATATCTAAAGTTGCTGCTACCTCTTGTTCTGACTCGTCATTCGTGAGATCAGCTTTATATTCATACTTATGCTTCTGAATATCCTCCACATTCTCTACGGTGTTATTTTCAAAAGATTCTGCATTATCCTCCATATCATTCCATACCGTATCTGACTCAAGAATCTGCCCCGTCCATTGATTTTCATTTTCAACGATAGATTCTTCCTTTTTCATATCTGTTACGGACTCTATATCTTTTGATGTTGCTTGTCCCATAACCGATGCATCGTTTTCCAAAACTATCTCACTAAAATCAATTACTTCTTCTTGTGCATAAATAACTTCAACAGTCGGCACCTCCTGATCCTCAACTAATAAATTATCATACAGTTGAGCCTGCGTTGGACCTTCCTTATCATCTTCTTCAAATGCCTCAAAAGAACAATCTTCTATTTCAAAGCCATGATTCTCATAACTTGCCCTTGATTCAAATTTCGTAGAATCTTCCCCTGTATAAAACTCTTTGTTATCAATCATCTGATGTAACATTTCAGCTGCATCTGGAATCTCTTCTTCCATTTTCGAATCTACATCAGATTGAACAACCGATATGAAGCCAAGTGATTCTAATGGAGCCTCTTCATCCTCTTTTCCCTCTTCTAAGAAGTTTTCCTTTAACTGAATAAATTCTTCACTGGAAATCGATACCATCTTATTATCCGTTTTATCAAAATTTTGAACAACATCCGCTTCTAATGCGGCTTTGAATTTCTTTATATGACTTTTTGCTTTTCTTTCATCTTCCAGTTTTGTCTGTGCTTCTAACGCTTCAATTTCCAAACGTTCTACTTCTTCTTTTTTCGCTTCTAAATCCGCAATCTCTGCTGTAGACATTGCTTCTAACGATTCCGGAATCAAAGCATCTAATTCTTCGTTTGTTACAACTAATCCCACAGCTTTCTTTGATGGTTCTAATACACTTTCTATAATTCCATCTACAATCTCTTCAGACTGATTTAGTACAGCCTCCGCCTTACTTTCATCTGCATTTTTAACACCAACAGCCTCGCCGATTGCATCAGTTGCTTTTTTCACATTACCTTTTACGTTTTTTGCAACCGCTCTAACCTGAACTTTTGCCTTATTCGTATCAATCTCTTTTACAGCCTTTGCGGCTTTTACAGCAGACTCTTTAATTTGTTCTGTATTTATCTTTTTAGACAACAGTTTCTCTAAAGCAGCTTCTCTTTCCTTTTTCAGCTTCTCTTCTGAAATTTGTTCAGCACGTTCATCGTCTGCATTGAAATGGCTGTTTTCATTTGGCACATGAGTAGATTGTTCATCATCATTCTTTATGTTTTCATCTACTTCTTTATCCTGGTCATCCACATTTTGCTCTGTAGTTTCTTCCTTCGGCTGTTTTTTCTTTTTTCTCGTTTTTTTCTTATCTACCGATTTTTCATCATCTTCAACTGCATCTTGATTTTCAGGAACATTGTTCTTTTTCTTTCTAGGTTTCTTTTCTTTAACCGGTATGAGATCGATTCCTTCTTTATCCTCTGCTTCCACCATTATCTTGGCTTCAGGTGGATACATTCTTAAGTAATCCGCTTCTAATAGCTTTTCCTCTTCTTCTATCAAATCACCAAATAATGCGGTATCTTCCTCTTTCTCCTCTTTCGGATACACATAAAACCATGCATCTACATCTAAATTGTCTTCGATATAATCAATCGCAGGTTGTACATATATCGAATTTTGAAAATTTTCTAAAATATATCTGCTTTCATCTAAAGCTTTGTCTTTGCGGTCCATTTTATCGTAAAGCAGAACCGCTTCAAAATTCCAGCGTTCTTCTGGTAAACGTTCTAATATCGGAATTAGAATGGATGCAAGTTCCTTAATATCTGCTCCTGTACCTTTTTTCATAATGTACTCAACATATTCTCTTTGTGTATCTTCAGGAGTAGTATAAAACAAATACTGTTCATAATATTGCTGTGCTTTACTAAAATAACCAAGCTCCAAATAAAGCTGTATTAATTCTGCAATAATTCGAAGCCCTTGTGGCGACATCTGATGTGCCCTTAATAGTATTTTACGACTGTCATAATATCTTTTGTTTTCTCTAAATATTTCTCCACTTATCCGCAAAAACTGGGGATTAATGGATTTATCTAAATTCTGCGTATCCAAAATTTCTAAAGCTTCACTATACTTTTTCTCTTCTGCTAATTCCTTTATACGATTAATACTGGATATACTTATTCCCGTACTCACAAAATCTCACCTCATAAATTTCACTCTGTCAATTTTATCATATCGCATAATCTTTGACAACAAAAACAATCAATAAAATACTAGCTTTCAAAAACTTTTATTACTTTTTCTAATACAGTTTCTGTCATATCTCCTCTGGTCTTTTCATATTGCAAACCTGATTCCATGGTCTCTAACAGTTCCATACGATATTTAGCATCAATTGCACCCTGTTTAATATAATCAACCAAAACATCTTTCATCGCTGATACATTCGGAAGCCCTCGCATACGTTCGCACATTTCTTCATAGTCAAATCCAACGTTCATTCTCAATTCTTCTTCCTTACGTCCACAGATTCCACATTCCTCATCTCCGGCCGCATTAATGTAACCACAATTACAAATCCACGTTGTTCCATCAGACTTATATCGTTCGACTGCATCCCTACCTCTTTTCTGTTTCAGTCCTTCCAAACTATGCTTCGATAAGGTAATATCAATCGGCTCTGCATCTGGAACAAATACACCTTTCGATGTTACATATTTCTTAACGTAGACTTTAACATCTTTAATCAATGGAATTGCCTTCACCGGAAGCTTACATTCAACAAGTTCCGCCTGGAGTTTCGTAATATTGTTCCTCTCAAACACAAAATCCATTCCTTGTAAAAGAAGCTTCTCTTCATAGTAATTTGTAAGTTCAATATCACAGCGTACCGCCTTTATCTCATCCTGATTATAATTATAAAATACCGGTGCAACCTTTACTACGTTATCCTCACCAATAATTGTCAATTCAACCGGACGAGGTATTAGCATATTATAATAATTGCTTACTAAAATTTTAGATGTTATTACCTTATGCAAATCTTCTTTCTTCTTGATTCTCACTGCTGTTCCTGATGCAACCGTTCCTATCGCACTCCCCGAAAAGCTGGCATAATTCAATTCTACACCTATAATCGCATTGGCACCTTTTTTTTCAGCCACTCTCATTAAATCTTCCAATGCATTCTCGCTGGCATTCTCAAGCTTATTCGTAATCGTAGAATTCTCCTGTGCCGACCACTCTGCAATATTTGCTGAAAGATCTTTGAAAAAATTAGAGCTCAATGCAATCTGTCCATTAATAAATCCTAGATATTCAACAATATCATATCCTTCAAAACATTCACCACTAGTTAACTTAATTTCTCCCATTATAACATCCTCCCAAATTTACATAAACTGTAGTAATTATACCACATTTTTTTCTATTAACAAAGTATTTTTATACATTTTATTGTTTTTCTTCTCCTTTTTTGTACAATTTTAACTAAAATGTATTACATTTATAATAGTCAGGCACTATTTTCCTCTTAAAAAATAATATTTTGCACAAAAAAAGAACATTCTCCTTTTAGAAAATGTTCTTTTTTTGCTAATTAATCGGCTTTGGCACTTTATTCTCGTATCTGTAAAAATAGTACTCTAAATCAAAATATGTCTGTTCATCACTATCTCCGGTAATCACCCAATTTTCCATCTCATCTAAATTTGGAAAATACTTATCTGCCTGATAGCTGTAGTTGATTTTGGTCACATGCGCTGTATCACAATACTCGTACATCATATTATAAATACTCTCGCCACCGATAATAAACACATCATCACTATCATACTCTGCAAGCTTCGAAAGCAATTCTTCCTTAGAATGAACAACAATCGCATCCTTAGCCTCAAATTCCGGATCATGAGTAACAATAATATTTGTTCGACCTTTCAAAGGAAGACCATTTGGAAAGCCTGCCAAAGTCTTACGACCAAGCACAACCACATGTCCCATGGTTGTCTGACGGAAAAATTTGTGATCCTCCGGGATACTTACCAATAAATTATTCTTATTACCTATTGCCCAATTATTATCTACCGCTACAATTAGCTGCATAATATATTCTCCTAACTTCTATATATTTTTTAGTCAATCTCTCTTACTTGTTCTGTTCTATTTTACATACATCCTCAATTGTCACACTGCAATAGGAATGTTTTTAATCTGTGGTCCTGCCTGATAATCCTCAATTATGATATCATCCGTGGTAAACTGATAAAAATCTTTTATCTCCGGATTCAAGGTAACCTTCGGAGCCGGATAAGTTGGTCTTTTAATCAGTTCCTTTACGATATCAATATGCCGGTCATAAATATGTGCATCCGCTATCACATGCACAAGCTCTCCTGCTTCCATATCACATACCTGTGCAAGCATGTATACAAGCACCGCATACTGTACCACATTCCAGTTATTTGCCGCCAAAATATCCTGAGAACGTTGATTTAATATTGCATTCAGTGTTAATTTATCATGTCCCGGTTTCTTTGTTACATTAAATGTCATACTATATGCACACGGATAAAGATTCATCTCATGCAAATCCTGGTGTACATAAATATTTGTCATAATTCTTCTGCTATACGGATTATGTTTCAAATCATATATTACCCGGTCAACCTGGTCCATCATTCCTTCTTTATACTGATGCTTCACTCCCATCTGATAACCATATGCCTTGCCGATGGAACCATCCTCATCTGCCCACTCATCCCAGACAGAGCTTTTCAAATCATGAATGTTATTAGACTTTTTCTGCCATATCCAAAGCATCTCGTCTACTGCGGACTTGATATACGTTTTACGAAGGGTGATTGCAGGAAATTCTTTTGCTAAATCATATCGGTTTACCACCCCAAACTGTTTGATGGTATAAGCAAATGTTCCATCCTCCCATTTCGGTCTGACCTTTTCTCCTTCCGTACTATATCCATTCTCAATAATATCTGTACACATTTTTATAAATAAATCATCCGCGTAACTCATGCTTCATCTCCTTTTCAATCATAGCTGCACCTGCGTAATCATCTTATAACCCACATAACGAGTGTTCTATACATACAGAAAGCCATCACACTAACGATACGCTGTAATGGCTTTCCAATATTTTAAGCAACCGCATCAATAATATTCCCCTTTGCTGCTTCCTGCTCAAATGATTTCTGATTCTTACTATATGGGTCACTGCCATAAGTCTTCATCACAGTTCTTGTAGTTCCTCCTGCAATATATGCCCTTCCACATTCCGGACAAATTGCTGTCTTTAAGGAAACACTGGCAGATAGCAATTCCTTTCCCGGCTTATTCCCTTCTGCAACAGCATTCGTCACATGCTCTTGTTCGTGTGAACGCACCTTTGCATAAGATTCTCCTGGAGTTATCTTACCCGGCGTCTTAAAAGACACCATCTCATCTGAACCATCCTGATACCTTCGGTTCTTACAGGTCTGACACTCAACGGGTGCCACCTTACCGGAGCTTGCTATGGTATTATCTGCATTCACCGGCGTTACAAAACCGACGTTGGCAGTTGGTATAATGTAACGATTACTCATACGTACTGAATCTATCATATGCTCACTCCTTTCTGCAATCTACCCATAACCTAATGTATAATAGCTAATATTCACTATTGTCCATACTATATTGCTATTGTAACGCATAAATTCATTTTTAACAATACATTTTCCGTTACTTTTTGCATCCTTTTTACGCCACTTTTATCTTTCAGGCTCTTTTATAATATTTTTGCTTCCGGCATAGGTTGCTAAAAAATATCCTCCGTATACTGCTACTAAAAAGATAGCAGTTCCTATCACGGAAGGAAGCATTTCCTCCGGCTTTACCTGAACGGAAGTCAGCTTTAATCCAAACTGGATACCAAAAACCGAGTGTATAATAGCAAGCAGTAACGGAGTTAAAAAGAATACTCCTATCTGACAGAATAAGGTCTTGTTAATCATTTCCTCATCCATGCCAATTTTACGAAGTATCATATAACGCTGTCGGTTATCTGAATTTTCTGAAAGCTCTTTCAATGCCAGAATCGCTGAGCTTGCAATTAGGAAAATCACACCTAAATAAATGGCAATAAAGGTAATAATCGTAGCCAGTCCTTTGCTGCTCTCTATAATGGATATTTTAGTCATTCCATCCAGAATAATTCCTTTTTTTTCAAAATGATCATATAATGCACTTTCTTCTCCATAATTGGTAAACTCATCTTCTATTGCTTCCCGTTCTTCTTCTGTCTTTGCATTATAATTGGCAATCAGAAAATATTGCTCCTTCATACTTTCTGTAAGATTACAGCTATCCGGAACCACAATAATTCCGGTATTGGTATGACTGGTCGATATTGTAATATATCCATCCTGACATTCCTTATATTTTGCATGATATTCTGTTCCTGCCAGAGTAATCCGGTTGTTATTTTGAAGCGCTATATTCCGGATATTTTTCATATTGTCATAATCACACAACACCAGATATTCATCCTCTAACAATTCCTGTTCCGGTAATCCATATAAACTCGCAATCTTATTGTAATCCGACACCTTGATAATCAATTCCGCCGTATCATACTGAAGCATCGGAAACTGCTCTTTTACCTGCTCATAAGTATCACCCAGACTGTCTTTCCACGTCAGTTCATTTGTTGCATAGGTTTCAAACTCTATTACATCCTTTAACTGATTCATGTCAAATCCATTTTCTTTTAATGTCGTACTAATTGCAAGCTTGGAATCTGTAATCTGTTCCTTTGTAAAATCCCCATTCTCCGGCAGATTTGCAGGCTTATATAAATTAATATCCACCGGTGTCATTTCCTCTAAATCATTTGTCAGAAGGTTATTCAAAGATAATGCAACAGACAACACGGATATAGTCATAAAAAGCAGTAAACAGATAATCGTCATGCTTACCACGGTAGTGTTAATTTTATTATGAATCTGCCGCAGTACAAATACATTGCTTCCCCTCAAATATATATTTTTTCTGCTCTGAACCAATTTCAAAACGAACCCTGAAAGTGACCAGAACAGGAAGAAGGTTGCCACCACTCCCATAGCAATCGGAACTGCCATTTTATCCGCAGAGGTTATTTTATCCGCTCCTGCAGTCACCAGATAATACGCATATCCCAGCATTCCAGATGCACCGAGAAATACAATAACACAAAGAAGCGGATTTTTCATCTTCACCCGCTCATTCTTTTTAACAGCAGTCAGCAAATCAATAAGCTTATATTTTGAAATCGTAAATACATTTAATATCATAACTGCCACATACATAACACCAAAACATAAACAGGTTTTCATGCATGCTGCTTTTGAAAATACAAACTGATACTCACTCATATCCGCTTCAAACAATTTTGCCACTAAAACAGACATTAACTGGGAACCAAACACTCCAACAATCATTCCCACCACAAGGGATAGCAATCCAATCAAAAAGGTTTCCACAAGTAAAATTCTTGATATCTGCCATCTTCCCATTCCCAGTGTCATATAAAGTCCGAATTCTTTTTTTCTTCTTTTTATCAGAAAATTATTGGCATATACAATCAAAAATCCAAGCGTGATGGCAACAAAGACAGACACCATGCCAATCATACTTACCATAAGTTTTACAATCTCTCTGGTAGAGCTGCTGACAGTAAGCATTGCCTCCTGGCTGTCTAACGAATTAAACATATAAAAAATGGATACACCAAGAATCAGAGTCAGAAAATATATGGTATAATCCTTTATACTCTTACGGATATTCTTTACGGATAACTTAAATAACATCATTTAACTCACCCCCAAGAAGTGTAACAACCTCAATGATTTTCTCAAAGAACTGTTTTCTGGTATCATTTCCCTTCACAATCTCATTAAATATCCTGCCATCCTTCAAAAATAAAATCCTGTCTGCATAGCTTGCAGTAAACGCATCATGGGTTACCATCAGTATGGTGGCATTCAGTGTCTTATTCAGGGTTTCCAAACTTTCCAAAAGCTGCCTTGCAGATTTGGAATCCAATGCACCAGTCGGTTCATCTGCCAAGATCAGCTTTGGATTTGTAACAATTGCCCTTGCTGCGGCAATTCGCTGTTTCTGTCCACCGGATACCTGATACGGATACTTATTAAGGTTATTTATAATATCCAATTTAGATGCAATATCCTTTACCTGTTCATCAATTTCAAAAGGCGGCACCTTTTGAATGGTTAACGCCAGGGCAATATTTTCATAGGCAGTCAGTGTATCTAATAAATTAAAATCCTGAAAAATAAATCCCAGTTCCTCTCTTCGAAACTTATTGAGCCGGTTCCCTTTCAGCTTTGTAATATCTTCACCATTCACCAAAATATGCCCTGCTGTCACCCTGTCAATGGTAGAAATGCAATTTAACAAAGTTGTTTTACCACTTCCACTGGCACCCATGATTCCAACAAACTCTCCTTCTTGCACATCAAAGCTTATGTCGTCAATGGCTCTTGTCAGATTGGACTTATTGCCATAATACTTTTCAATCTGCTTTACTTCTAATACGTGTTCCATGCTTTTTGTTCCTCCTTATGATTACAGCATTCGGAATTTCATTTACCAAATCTTTTTATTTGATAAGTTTCATTCCTGTTATATCTGTATCATAATCCTGTTATACTCTATGTGCCATTGATGTAACTTACAAAAACCTTACGAAATCGTAAGGTTTTCATAAAGATTCATTCTACAGAATTCAAATTGTAATATAGATTTTGCAATACCGCTTAAATTGTACAAAAATATTATTTTCTCCTGTCTATACCAAATTTCTTGTAATATGCAGCTTTATCCTCATACATTAATTTTTCCGATTCTGTCAAAAGCTTGTCAAGATTTATTTTTCCATCCTTCTGCCATACAGCACCAACTGCCATCACAACAGAATTCTTTATCATATCCTTTTTCATCAACTCAACTTTTTCCTTCAAGATTCCTTCTTCTATCCTCGGACACAATGCAATCCAAACTATTTTAATAAAGAAAAACTGCTCTTCGGAAACATAATCTTTACCTCTGTCCCAGCATTTTCCTCCGACTCTAATTCTATTCCAAGCCCCAGCCTGTTGCAAAGCTTTTTACAAAGATAAAGTCCAATTCCCGTTGATTTCTTTCCCCGCCTTCCATTACTTCCGGTGAAGCCTTTTTCAAAAACCTTTCCGATTTCTCCGCTCTTTATCCCAATTCCATTGTCTTTAATATATAATATCACATTTTCTTTGTTTTCTTCCACAAAAAAATGTATCTCGGCATCAGTATCTTTTTTATATTTTATACTATTATTTATAATCTGATTTAAGATAAAATGACACCACTTTGAATCAGTATAAACTGTCCGTTCTATATCGTCAATCACAATCTTAACCCTCTGATTAATGAGAGTTTTCTTATTACGTTTAATAACCTCATTTACCATAGCTTTTACATTACATGCTGTCACACAGTAATCCTTGTTGGCATGACTGCTTCTTGCATAGTAAAGTGCCTGCTCTGTGTATCCCTCAATCTCATCAATTTCATCTTCAATATTTTTCGTTACCTCTCCCGGATTATTCTCAATCATCATTCTTGCGGTTGCAATCGGCAGTTTGATTTCATGAATCCAAAGTTCAATGTAATCCTTATACTCTGCCAAAATATGTTTATAAGAATTCACTTTTTCAAGCATCGCTTTATTAGAATCCTGCAGAATCTGCTTTAGAAGTTCTTCCTCTGTAAACTTTGTCTGTGGAAGCATTTCTACAATCATATATTTATCTTCTAATTGGTTAAGAGTTCCCATCACATCATCATAAAATGATTTTTTTGCATGATATTCCATATAAGTACCTGTGAGATAACCTGCTGATATGATTAATGCTATGTAGATTCGGATTACCGGATGAACCGGATATAATAACAGAAAAATCTCAATTGTCACCATTGCAAACAATAAAAATGCAAACGTTTTCCATCGTTCTTTTAAATATTTTGCAAACTGCATTCTCTTTCGTCCTTTCTTCCGGGTTGCATACCAGTCCATTGTAAAACCTCAATGTCTTACATATCAACACGTCTTTCTTCCTTAATTCATCAGTCATTCCAGATATTTTTAGGTTATACTGACAAAATATACCCCTGACCCCTCTTCGTAATAATCATATCCTGTAAGCCAATCTCTTCTAACTTCTTACGGATTCTTGTCATATTAACCGTTAACGTATTATCATCAATAAAGGAATCACTATCCCACAAATCATTCATAATCTCTTCTCTTGAAACAATATTTCCTTTGTTTTTCATAAGGCATTTTATGATTTTTAATTCATTTGCCGTTAATTCTACCCAGCACTCCCCTTTTTCAATCCGGCTCTTTGAAACATCTAACACAAAGGAACCACAATTCATTCTATCCTGCGATAAAGCATTACTGGTTCTCTTTAAAACCGCCACAATTTTAGCAAGAAGAATCTGTGTATTAAATGGTTTGGTAACATAATGATCTGTTCCATAATGCATGGATAAAAGCTCATCCATCTCACTATCACGACTTGTAATCATAATTACCGGTATGTCCGACTCCTTCCGCAGTTCCTTTAAAATATATTCTCCATCTTCATTTGGAAGATTAATATCCAACAAAATCAGGTCTGCATCTGAGTGTAAAATATCCTGCAGCGTGTTTTCAAATTGTTCGATGCCATCTACATCGTATCCGTTACGCGCCAGAAAAATACTCAGTTCCTTTCTTAACTTCTCATCATCTTCTACGATTAATATCTTTCTCATTTTTACTCCTTTTCAAGGCCACTTATCATATTTAAAATCCAAAAGACGGTATCTCTCCCTTTTCTTTCAGATACTCTAAAAACCCCTCACAACCCTCTAGTACATCCTCATAAGTTTCATCAAAATTACCTGTATACCATGGATCCGCTATATCTCTCCCAGATTCAGCAAAGGTAAGAAACTTATATATCTTACCCTCGGGATCCCCATTAAGCATCCTGTTTAGGTTTCTCATATTAGCGGTATCCATGCCTATAATATAATCAAACTTCTCATAATCAGATAATGATATCTGCTTAGCTCTATGAGGTACTAAAGGAATACCTACTTCTCTTAACTTATTAACTGTGCCTCTGTGCGGAGGATTTCCAATCTCCTCAGTACTTGTTGCAAAGCTATCTATGATAAACTGATTTCCT
>JAQXLK010000159.1 GCA_029012085.1 Clostridiales bacterium | reverse complement strand
GAAAAGGATTCTTCCATAAACTATATCTCCTTTTCCAGAAATTTCGGAAAGGAAGCGGCAATCTACGCCGGCCTTTCCCATGCAAAGGGAGATTATGTGGCAATCATGGATGCAGACCTACAGGACCCACCCTCCCTGCTTCCCCAGATGTATGATGCCCTCACAAAAGAAGGCTACGATTCTGCTGCCACAAGAAGGGTAACCCGAAAAGGGGAGCCTCCCATCCGATCCTTTTTTGCAAGAAAATTCTATAAGCTCATGAACAGAATCAGCGATGTGGAGCTGATGGATGGGGCAAGAGATTTCCGTCTTATGAACAGAAAGTATGTAGATGCCCTGCTTAGCTTAAAGGAGTATAACCGCTTTTCCAAAGGCCTTTTCGGCTGGGTGGGCTTTAAGACCAAATGGATAGAATTTGAAAACGTGGAGCGAGTGGCCGGTGAGACGAAATGGTCCTTCTGGAAGCTGTTTAAGTATTCCATCGAGGGCATCGTGGCATTTTCCGAGGCCCCGCTGTATGCGGCCTCCTATCTTGGGGCACTGATGAGTGGGGTGGGCTTTCTGGCAATGATTTTTATTATTATCAGACAGCTAATGTTTCACAATTCCGCGTACGGATGGCCATCCATGGTATGCATCATTATCCTGATCGGGGGCATCCAGCTCCTTGGCATCGGAGTATTAGGCCTGTATTTTTCCAAGATGTATCTGGAAATCAAAAACAGACCAATTTATATAGCAAATGAAATCAGTCTGAACACAAATGCTTCAGAAGAAAATCAATCGGAGGAATAGAAAATGAAAATAGCAGTAGCAGGAACCGGATATGTCGGATTATCCAATTCAATTTTATTAGCTCAGAACAACGAGGTAGTTGCCCTTGATATCATTCAGGAGAAGGTTGATATGATCAACAACCGCAAATCTCCTCTGGTGGACAAGGAAATCGAAGAGTATCTTGCCAGCAGGGAATTAAATCTTCGCGCAACCGTGGATGTGGAAGAGGCCTTAAAGGGTGCGGAGTTTGTTATTATCTCAACTCCGACGAACTATGATCCGGACAAGAATTACTTTGATACCTCTCTGGTAGAGGACATTATTGAAAAGGTATTAAAATATAATCCCCAGGCTACCATGGTGATTAAATCCACCATTCCGGTTGGATATACCGAAAGGATTGCGGCAAAATACGGTATTAAAAACATTATGTTCTCACCGGAATTCCTTCGCGAGGGACGGGCACTTTATGATAATCTCTATCCTTCCCGCGTCATTGTGGGTATGCTAAAGGATTCCGGAATGGAAGAAAAGAGAGAACAGTTTGCAAAGCTTTTGACCCAGGGGGCAATCAAGGAGGAGGTTCCTGTGCTTCTTATGAACACCACGGAGGCTGAGGCGGTAAAGCTTTTTGCAAATACGTATCTGGCCCTGCGCGTGTCCTACTTTAATGAGCTGGATACCTATGCGGAGGTAAGAGGACTGGATACCACCCAGATCATTCAGGGAATCGGACTGGATCCAAGAATCGGAACCCATTACAATAATCCTTCCTTTGGATATGGCGGCTACTGTCTTCCAAAGGACACCAAGCAGCTTCTTGCGAACTATGCGGATGTTCCGAATAACATTATCGCTGCAATCGTAGATTCCAACCGTACCAGAAAGGATTTCATTTCAGACCAGATCATTGCAAGAAAGCCGAAGCTGGTAGGAGTATACCGTCTTACCATGAAGGCCAATTCGGATAATTTCCGTCAGTCCTCCATTCAGGGTGTTATGAAGAGAATTAAGGCAAAGGGAATCCCGGTAGTAATTTATGAGCCGACCTTAAAGGATGAGGAGTTCTTTGGCTCAAAGGTCATCCGTGATCTGGACGAGTTTAAGGCAATGTCTGATGTCATTATCACCAATCGTATGTCATCCAAACTGGAGGATGTAAAGGAAAAGGTATATACAAGAGATCTCTATCATGAGGACTAAATTAGAAAAGGGCTTCACTTATGTTTAAAATTTTGCTGCAGAACAAAAAGCTGGTATGGTATCTGGCAAAGGATGATTTAAAAAAGCGATTTGCAGGGTCAAACCTTGGAATTATCTGGGCATTTGTACAACCGGTAATTACCGTGCTTTTATATTGGTTTGTATTCGAAAAAGGATTGCATGCATCTGCGTCTAATCTGCGTACCGGAGTAACGGTACCATTTGTTCTTCATTTGATGGCAGGTCTTGTTCCGTGGTTCTATTTTCAGGAAGCCGTAAGCGGTGGAACGAATGTGCTGTTAGAGTACAGCTATCTGGTAAAAAAAGTGGTATTTCAGATAGATACACTTCCATTTGTTAAAGTGATTTCCGCCCTGTTTACCCATCTGTTCTTTGTACTTTTTATGGTAGTACTGTTCTGGCTGATGGGATACACACCGGATTTGTATACCCTGCAGATTGTATATTACTCCTTTGCAATGGTATGCTTTACGGTTGGGCTGGTGTACCTTTCCGGCTCTACCATGGTATTTTTCCGGGATGTGGGACAGCTTGTGAATATACTTTTGCAGGTAGGAGTCTGGGCAACTCCGATTATGTGGACCATCGAAGGTCTTTCCAATATGCCAAAGTGGCTGATTGTGATCCTTCAGATGAATCCCATGTATTACATCGTGTACGGATATCGTGATTCCCTCATCAACAAGATTGGATTTTGGGAGCATCCCTTTGTAACCGCATGGTTCTGGGGAGTTACCCTGGTTCTGTATTTCTTAGGAACAGGAGTATTCAAAAAGCTTCGTACCCATTTTGCAGATGTACTGTAAAGGAGACATTTTTTCATATGTCAGAATATGCAATTGAAGTAGAACACATAAAGAAAACCTATATGCTGTATGACCGAAACAGAGATCGCGTTGCAGATGCGCTGGGACTTGGAAAGAAAAAACGGGGAAAAGAGCATCATGCACTAAACGATGTATCTTTTCAGATAAAAAAAGGCGAGTCTGTGGGAATTATCGGAACAAACGGCTCGGGAAAGTCAACCATCCTCAAGATTATTACCGGAGTATTAAATCCCACGGAAGGAAAGGTGACCGTAAACGGGCGGATTTCTGCACTCCTTGAGCTGGGTGCCGGATTTAACATGGAATATACCGGAATCCAGAATGTGTACTTAAATGGAACCATGATGGGATT
>JAQXLK010000158.1 GCA_029012085.1 Clostridiales bacterium | reverse complement strand
ATAAAAATAATACAGTAAAACATGCCGGTGGTTTTATCATCCAAATGCTGCCTTTTGCAGAAGATTCTTTAATTACAACTTTAGAAAATCGCCTCCAGGACTTCAGTTCCATTACAGCTTTAATGGAACAAGGGCTTACACCAAAAGATATGATGCTCAAACTTTTTGATGGATACGATATCAACTTTCACACCTCTGTCACTCCGACTTATCATTGCGACTGTTCGAAAGACAGGGTATACCGGGCAGTTATGAGTATCGGTCACGATGTTATTGAGGAGATGATTGCAGACAACAAACCGATTGAAGTAAATTGTCACTTCTGCAATAAGCACTATATTTTTGATGTTAACGACCTGAAATCTATGTTATAAAATACAAAAAAGAGTTTGCATATTCTGTTTTGCAAACTCTTTTTTCTTTAAAGATTATTTTATTTCTACGATAAATCACTGTCCAGCTCCCTTATATACTTTTATCGTATATACGTTTATATTTCCAGACAAAGCTGTTACTTTAATCGTAATAGTATTCTCACCAGGCTGTAGTTTTTCCAGAACGTCTGATTCCACAATACTTCCTTCCTCCATTGGTACAGCACTTAAACATACCATATCCACATCCATACCAACATTCATTTCATAATCAAACTTATCAGCAGAAAAATCTTCCGTCATTTCTCCCGGGGCTACAATCAAATCTGCCAGACGTGCATCCTTCTCTTCTTTCTTATTAACTCCAATATCAAAGTTCTTAGCTGACGGCACAACTTCCATATACTCCATATCTGCATAATCAATCAGATACACCTCTGTAAAGGCAATTTGCGCTTTTCCTGTATCTAAGGCTCTAAACGTCAACTCATATTCCTTCTTTTTTGTTTCTGCTTCATAACTATCCCTTAATTCTAATACACCAGCTGAACCTGTAACATATTCACAATCCGGTATAAACTCTAGAATCTCCGCATCATAAGAAATATAAGCATCAATTGAATACAAATCTACATCACTATCTAATAAAATGCGTACCTTAAATTCATTTTCTTTTTTTATTGAATTTGGAATTTCTATCGACAACTGTGCTGTTTTTGCATATGCAGTCTTTTGATTTGTCATTTCCATTACCAAAAGACCGATAATCATCAAAAAACTCAGTAAAATCGCTATCTTCTTTTTCATACAAATCTCCTTTCCCTGTCTACTTACTCCGGGTATTTTGCTACTGTGTATTCCTCATAATATTAATTACATAATCCTGTCTGGCACCATTTTGTGCAACACCGGTTACAACTACCGTTGTCATCTGTCCTGCCGGATTCAGATTCACGGTTCCCGTTCCAGTCACTGTTGTACGACTGCTGACTGCCCCTGCCTGAATTGTCACCTGGGATACACCTGCTCCAACAACTACAGAATATGTATTTTTTGACAATGTACCTGTAGATGCAGGCTTTACAAAGGTAGAATCCAGACTAATATTTGTGTTGCCACAATACACAGCCAGGCTTGATAAAAATGGATTTGGATTACCACTTGCTGGCGGTAAAGCACACGGACTTTCCGGCATATTGTTATACACCGGAATATAAAATACCATAGAACTACCTAAAATTCCCAGTGAGTTATATGCATTTCTTGTAGTTCTTCCTTCTGAACTTGGTGCTTGCACATTTGTCATATACTGATGCAGATACAATTGATTTGGATTTGTCGGTGCAACATTAAACTTTTGGAAATATAAAGTATTTTGTCCTTTATTAATATAGTTCGCTGCAATATACTGTGCACCTCCTACAATGGATTTATATGGAGTTGTCCACGGCCGACCATAAGTTGTAGAATTGGATGTTCCTCCCTTTGCCCATTTCAGACCATTTGCAACTGCATTTGTACCATCATTTGCACCAATATTATAGAAATTATAAATCCCTTCATATCCCTTATAGGTTCCACTGGTTGCATTAGAACCATTCATACCAACCTCTTGCTTTACTCTGGTTGCAAGAAAATATGGATTTGCCTGTGCCGTCACTCCGGCATCCATAAACGCCTGCTTATAAGAACCGGTTACTGTTGCTCCTGTTGCAGAATCCACAACACTGTAATTTCCTTTCATAAAAGTATTATTGAGAATACTCTGTACAACATCTGCGCTTTGTGATGCATCATATGCTAAAGCTTCAAATTGAAATATATCTGTACTATTTAAGAAATTACGTGGATCCATGTAATACGAAACAACAGCTGAATTTGCACAATACCAATTACTTCCATCCTTTACAACATATTTATCTGTTGACCAGTCATAAGCACCGGAAACAGTAGATAAATAAGAGTATGGTGCCAGAGTACTTCCACCTTTTGGATAATTACTCTGAATGACATTTCGTCCAACTACACTTTCATTTGCAATAACTGTATTCCAGTCAAGACCAGTATTCACAGCAACAAATTTCCAACTTGGAAATTCGTTATGTAATGCATTAAGACTTGCCTGATAGCTTGCAGGAAAACTCTGCATTAATGCCTCATATTCAGCCTGAGATATCGTTTCCGGTACGTTGCCTAATGTAATATATTCCTTGGCTACATATCCTGTAACAGTCTTACCATCATATGTAACAGTAATCTTGTACCAGTTACCACTTGTCCCCAAAACGGAAACAACCGTATACTTTGGTATCTCCAGCAATACCTCCGCAGTAGTACTTGCCGTCTTTCGGACACGTAATGTACTTGTTACTTTTTCGTTTACATAACCAGACTGTGGATTGACATCCTGCGGTTCATCCGTATTTTTCTCATCGCCATCTGTTAATTTAGAACTTACACTAATATACTTACCGGAAACATAACCGGTAACATTTTTTCCTTTTACTTTTGTAGTAATCTTATACCAATATGTACTTGATTTTTTTGTAATTCCTTTTACAGTCACCTTTGCATTTTTTTTAATCTTCGTTAGTGATTTAGATGTGGTCTTCTGACTTTTTCGTACATTCAAATGCGACTTAACTTTACTATTTACTGTTCCTTGTACCGGAAATGTACGCTTAATGTAAGAGGCACTAATATATCCTGTCTTCGTTGCCTCCTTTACTTTAGCTTTACATTTGTACCATTTT
>JAQXLK010000157.1 GCA_029012085.1 Clostridiales bacterium | reverse complement strand
CCATCTTAACTAACGTAAGCAAATCATTGATAATCTTATTCTCACGGTCAATTTCTGCCACCATGTCTGTCATAAATTCCCGGTACATCTCCACCGGAACTTCCTCCTGCATAAGCAGTGAATCTGCTAATACTTTCATTGACGTAATTGGTGTCTTTAGCTCATGGGAAACGTTTGAAACAAATTCCTGTCTGGAAGCTTCTACCACCTGCATCTTATCAATTAATGTATTAAAGGAATCTATCAGTGACGATAACTCTGTATATCGACTTTTAACCTTTAAATCATCCAAATCTCCATCGTCTAGTTCTTTAATGCGCTGATTCAGCATCTTAATATCATGTACACTCAGATTACTAATAATAAATGCTGCTGCAATTGCCAAAAGCGAAAACAATAAAATAAGTACATTCGCCTGTGATGCAATGTACGCATTCGTTCCCTCGATATCCTTCAAGGAAACCGTGGCAATCATGACACCATTTATTACCTTATCTGAATTCACAATTGGTATCATAATCTCCGCATAATCATCTAACATCCGGATATTCTTATCCTTCTCCCCTCTCATTACACGAATCACTTCATCATATACTATGTAATTATCCTGTTCAATCGTATAGGTATCCTTTACAATCCGATAGGCGGAATCGATAACAAGAATTCTTCCTTCCCATACATTCGCAAGCTGGTCAATCTCCACATTCAGATTATCCTGCATGGAATCAATCGTAAACTGGTTCACCAAAATCTGGTTTCCCAATATACTACACTGATTCTGAACTAAAGTAAGCTTTTCCTCAATCGTCTTATCATTATAGGACTTTTGAAGCATAATATCAAAAGCTGCCATTATCAGAAAAGACAGGAGAAAAAAAGAAAGAAACATAACAATCTTAAGACTTTTAAAAGGATTGGCTTTCATTTCATTTCTTAAAATAGTAACCAACTCCCCACTTTGTCTGAATGTATTTTGGTTCACCCGGATTTGTCTCAACCTTTTCACGGAGACGTCTCACATGTACATCCACAGTACGCCCATCTCCTAACGCATCACTTCCCCACACTTCCTTTAATAAATCATCTCTGGAATATACCTTATTCGGGTGAAGTAACAATAATGTTAATATATTAAATTCCTTTGCCGTTAAATTAATATCTTTTCCGGCTATGGATACCCGCCGGCTTTCTAATTCAATTGTCATGTCACCTTCTACTAAAAGCTTTGGTTTTTCAGCGGATGTATCATGTTTCTTGTTACGACGGATAATTGCCTTAATTCTTGCCTTTACCTCTAAAATATTAAATGGCTTTGTAATATAATCATCTGCACCGTACTCTAATCCCAAAATCTTATCCATGTCATCACCCTTTGCGGTAAGCATAATAATCGGCACATCTGAAAACTCACGAATTGCCTGGCAAACCTCAAATCCGGATAACCCCGGCAACATAACATCCAATAAAATGATATCAAAATCATTATTCTTTGCAAGTTCTAAAGCCTCTTCTCCATCATAGGCAGCTGTTACAACCATCTCATCCTGCTCCAAAGAAAACTTAATTCCCTTTACAATCAGCTTTTCATCATCCACTACCAATACTTTTTTCATACTCAAACTCCTATCTATCTGCAAAAAGACTAAGACATCCTCATACCTTAATCTCTGACTTAATCTTGTTATAGACACCTTCTTTAATCCCCGGAATCTCCATCAGACTCTCAATACTCTCAAAGCTTCCATGTTCCTCCCGGTACTGAATAATCATATCTGCCTTTGACTCACCAATTCCCGACAGGCTCATAAGCTCTTCTTTAGACGCAGTATTAATATTCACTTTGCCGTCATCCACACCATTCAAAGTCTCTGCCATACCAGCCGAAATCTGCACCTCATCAATCCCTGGAACATACAGTGTCTGTCCATCTGTCATATGTTCCGCCTGATTAAGAGACTCTCCGCAGCCATCTTCTGAGATTCCTCCGGCAAGCGCAAGTGCATCGCAAATACGAGCCTGTTTATCCAAAGCATACACACCAGGACTTAATACATGCCCACATACATATACATAAATACAGTCTGCTTCCGCCACTTCCTGATTCGACTCAAAATTCTCCGCTGCTTCCGCCGTATTTGGGATATCCTCTTTATCCGCATGCTCTAAAACAGCATCCTCTTTTACTGTCATCCGGACTTCTCCATTATTGCATCCGGCTAAAAAAACGGCAATTACCAGCATCCATAACACAAATATTCTGTTATACTTCATAAACACTCCTCCTATAC
Source organism: Clostridiales bacterium (assembly GCA_029012085.1). GTDB lineage: Bacteria > Bacillota > Clostridia > Lachnospirales > Lachnospiraceae > CAG-590. Next base: position 12,174 of record JAQXLK010000157.1, on the reverse strand, counting down.
TCAGTGGGAGTGCAACGTATTAAAATAAACTAAAATAAGATACGCCTTTATCATAACGAAAAAAGCAACAATTTACAACCTCTTTTTTCTACATTTTACCTAATTTTATGGATTTTTTAAGATTCCCATTTAAATACTACAAGTCCTGCAATTGCAACAATAATTCCAATTAATTTCACCCACGAAAAATCTACCTTTTCCACACCAAACCAGCCAAACACTTCAATCAGATATGCTACCAGCACCTGTGTAATTACAATTGCCAATACAGCCTTTGCCGGTCCTAAATCAGCCATACTTTTTATAACTGTAAAGGTAATAAAAGCTCCGATTACACCACCTAACAACATATATTTATGATTTATCTTAAATAAGTCCCCTGCCGAAACCTTTCCCATTTCCATGAAGAGAAAAAATGATAAACAGACAATAAATCCCGTCAATTGCACAAAGCAATTGGTAATCCATGGTCCCGTCTGCTTTGTCACTCCCGTATTAAATACACCCTGCACACTCATCAATGCACCGGAAAGCATTGCAATCAAAAAGCCCCACATAGCAATTCCTCCTAAATTTTATTCTTAATAACCATAAAAAATTACGTTATCCTTAGGAATAGTATGTGAAGCTTTCACCTGCTTTTATTCAGTTAATATTATTTGATTCTCTCTTCCATTGTGGTCTGCAGCCGGTCAAGCTGCTCTTTCACATCTGCGCCACCCCAGATTGCATCAAATGCGATTCCACCTTCTGTCAAATAGTCACCAAGCACCATTACCTTCGGAACCGGTTCTGAATTCAGATACTGAGCATAAATAACGGACTGAAGATTATCCAAACCATCCTTTGGATTCTTCACCGGAAGTTTTCCATTTCCCTCGTACTGCTTTTCTGCCTGTCCTGCACTTAAATAAAGAGCAAACAGATTCCCAAGTGATGTATCTGCGCCATAAGGATTCACAAATGCACTATACGTGGTAGAAAGCGTTGTCGAAGATAACTCTGCTGTTAAACTTGGCACATAGGATATCTGATAGTCCGTTTCTTCTCCATCCTCTGCATTATCCGGCACACCACTTTGCATTTCATATAACATCGGTAAAATGTCAGACTTACAAAGTCCCAATACCAATGTTCCCTCCTTAATACGATTTCGAACCGTATCATGTGAAATATTACCTTTGTTCATCCAAAGATATGCACTCAATGACTGAAAATATTCCATGGATGCAACACAGTTTTCATCATTAATCATAAATGCAGCGCTGTCATCTCCATTCTCGCCAAAAAGGTTCGCATAACTAGCCAAAAACATCGTATTAATATATGGATCCGCCACATCCCATCTAAAAATCGCTTTCGTTGAACCGGTATCTTCATATTCATCTGCAAAATTCAAAATATCTTCAATGGATGCCGGCGCATTTTCTAACAATTTTGCATCATATATAAGACAATAGGTATCAAAATAAACCGGATAGCCATATCTCCTATCTTTATATGTTAATGCTTTTTTTGTCGTTTCCGGATAATTTTCTTTCCAAAAGCTGTCTGTAAGCAGGGTATTCTCTTCTGCCATACCACTAAGCACTGCCAATTCAATCTGGTCATTACCTGTCAGGTACACATCCGGGCCTTTCCCCTGCTGGTTTGACTGATTGATATCCTCAAACAAACTGACACCATCATAATAAACCAAATTTACCTTAACCTTATACTCTTTTTCAAAATTCTTTGCTGCTGTCTCTAACCATGCCTTATCTTCTTCGCTGGTATACCAGCAGGTTAACTCGTCTAAATCTGCCTGTTCTTTCAGATAAGACATAAGACCCTTATAATCCTCCGGAATGGAAACTTCCTGCTTCGGTTGTGTTGCATTACCACATCCCACCAGGCAGGAAAACAACAACACAAATATCAATATACTCGACAACTTTCTTATCTTCATTCCAAACTCCTTTATTTTATGCAATCCACAAATCTCTTATTCTATTAAAATGAGAGGTTGCTGCTAAAATAACGGCTCCTTCAAAATTGCAGTTCCGATACCTTTCTCTGTAAAGAACTCAAGCAGCAGACAATGCTCTACACGACCATCTAACACATGGACTCTGGATACACCATTTTCAATGGCATCAATGCAGTTTGTAAGCTTAGGAAGCATTCCACCACCTACAACACCTTTCTCAATAAAGCTTTTTGCCTCTGCCACATCCATCTCTGAAATCAATGTATCCTTATCATTCGGATCAATAAATACACCTTCAATATCCGTCAAGAATACCAGCTTTTCTGCCTGAATCGCTTTTGCTACAGCACAGGCTGCATCATCTGCATTAATATTGTAGCTTTCAAAATCCTCAGAAGAGCCAATTGGTGCAATAACCGGAATAAAATCATTGTCAATCAGTGTATCTAATATCTTTCCATTTACCGACTTTACATCACCCACGTATCCAATATCCTTACCACCCGGGAATTTCTTGGTTACTGTCATTAATCCTGCATCTTTGCCACTGATACCAACTGCATTAAGACCAAGCTTTTGCATCATCTGTACCAGACTTTTATTTACCTTTGAAAGCACCATCTCTGCAATCTCCATGGTTTCCTCATCCGTAACACGTAAACCGTTAATAAACTCCGGCTCCTTACCAATCTTCTCCACCCATTTACTGATTTCTTTTCCACCACCATGAACAATAATCGGCTTTAAACCAATAAGCTTTAAAAGCGCAACATCACGAATAACATTGTACTTCAAATCCTCATCTAACATGGCACTTCCACCATACTTTACAACTACTTTACTACCGTTAAATTTCTGTATGTATGGTAATGCCTCAATCAATGTCTGCGCCTTTGCAATTACCTGCTCCATACTATTATTCTTATTAATCATTGTTTTATTCCTTTCTATGTATCCATTTTCCATCCGGTATTCCAAAATCTTAATTTATGGGAACATTGGAGCCTGCTGCAAGCCCATGTCTTCCGGCAGACCAAAGATAAGATTCATATTCTGTACTGCCTGTCCCGCTGCACCTTTTATAAGATTATCTAAAGCTCCCATTACAATCACTCTGCCGGTGCGTTCATCAATCTTAAAATTCACATCTACATAGTTGCTACCCTCTACCCAGCGGGTTTCCGGACATATATCTTTTTCAAGCACTCTCACAAAACGTTCCTTTGCATAATATTTATCATATACTGCCTTTATCTCTTCGTAAGAATATGTTCCAGTCAGATTACCGTATGCAGTCACTAAAATTCCCCGGTTCATCGGTACTAAATGCGGTGTAAAATTAAGACAGATTTCTTTACCACAGGCATACCCTAACTGTTCTTCAATCTCCGGTGTATGACGATGTGTCGTAACACCGTATGCTTTTATATTCTCATTTACTTCACAGAAAAGATTGTTAATCTTAGCCCCTCTTCCTGCTCCAGAGGTTCCAGACTTTGCATCAATAATAATACTATCCGGATCAATAATTCCCTCCTTTACCAATGGGTAAAGAGAAAGAATGGAGCAGGTTGTATAACAGCCCGGATTCGCCACCAAACGATTTCCCTTAATGTCTTCTCTATTAATCTCACATAGTCCGTAAACTGCCTCCTTGATAAATTCCGGTGACTTATGTTCAATACCATACCACTTTTCATAAGTTGCAACATCCTTAATACGGAAATCAGCACTTAAATCCACAATCTTAACCTTCGATAAAATCTCTTCATTCACAAGGGATGCACATAATCCCTGTGGTGTAGCAGTAAAAATAACATCTGCCTTCTTGGCCAATTCATCCATATTATCATCTAAGCATTTCGCATCTACAATTTCAAACATATTGCCAAACACTTCGTAATACTGCTTATCAATATAACTTCTAGAACCATACCATACAATCTCAGCTTCTTTATGTCCTAATAATAATCTTACCAATTCCTGTCCTGCATATCCTGTAGAACCAATAATTCCTACCTTAATCATATCTTCTCTCCTTTTATAGGTACTCTTTTTGACCCAAGGCTATATTATAACACTCTTTCTTTCTTATGTATAGTAAAAATGTCAGAATGCATGGGTCAAAAACATCGTTACTTTTCATACGTTAACCAAGCGGGCGCTCTTGTAAAGTTCTGAAAAAGTAAAGCAACGTCATTTTATTTTTGTTCATAATTATACATATATCATGTATAATATGCAACCCCTTGTATAAAATTAATTTATTTTCATGGAATAAAATGGTTGCATAATCTCCTTATTCGTTGTATATTAGGTGATAGGGTTTCTGTGAAAAGGAACAGAATACACAAATGCATAAAGCAATGTATATATTATCAAAGGAGGACTTTCACAATGAAGGAAAAAGTTATTTTAGCTTACTCTGGTGGATTGGACACCACAGCTTTAATCCCATGGTTAAAGGAAAACTATGATTATGAAGTAATCTGCTGCTGTATTGATTGCGGTCAGGGAAATGAATTAGACGGCTTAGAGGAACGCGCTAAGCTCTCTGGTGCTTCTAAGTTATATATCGAGGATATTACAGATGAATTCTGTGATGACTATATCGTACCTTGTGTACAGGCAAATGCAATCTATGAGAACAAGTATTTATTAGGTACTTCTATGGCTCGTCCTGGAATTGCAAAGAGATTAGTCGAGATTGCACGTAAGGAAGGTGCTACTGCAATCTGCCACGGTGCTACAGGAAAGGGTAATGACCAGATTCGTTTCGAATTGGGTATCAAGGCATTTGCTCCTGATATTAAGATTATTGCAGCATGGAGAGATGATAAGTGGACCTTACAGTCCCGTGAAGAAGAGATTGAATACTGCAAACAGCATGGTATTGATCTTCCATTTTCAGCAGATTCTTCTTACAGCCGTGACCGTAACTTATGGCACATCAGCCATGAAGGTCTTGAGTTAGAGGATCCTGCAAATGAGCCAAACTATGACCATTTATTAGTATTAGGCGTATCACCTGAGAAGGCTCCTGACGAAGGTGAATATGTTACCATGACCTTTGAGAAAGGTGTTCCAAAGTCAGTAAACGGAAAAGAGATGAAGGTTTCTGACATCATTCGTGAGCTTAACAAACTTGGTGGCAAGCATGGTATCGGTATCGTTGATATCGTAGAGAACCGTGTTGTTGGTATGAAGAGCCGTGGTGTATATGAGACTCCTGGTGGAACCATTCTCATGGAGGCTCACCAGCAGTTAGAGGAGTTAGTATTAGACCGTGAGACAACTGAGATGAAGATTAACCTCGCTAACAAATTTGCACAGGTTGTTTATGAAGGTAAATGGTTTACCCCTCTCCGCGAGGCATTACAGGCATTTATCGAAAAGACTCAGGAAAAGGTAACCGGTGAAGTTAAATTCAAACTTTACAAGGGTAACATTATCAAAGCCGGAACCAAGTCTCCATATTCATTATATAGTGAGGATCTTGCATCCTTTACAACTGGTGACTTATATGACCACCACGATGCAGAGGGCTTCATTACATTATTTGGATTATCAACCAAGGTTCGTGCAATGAAAGAGCAGGGCATGATTGACTAATCATATAGTACTTTGATACATCAGATATCATTATAAAATAAAAAGCTGTCATACATTTGAGGATATTCCAATAGGAACTTTTTCCTTTCGTATGACAGCTTTTTTATTTTCTACTGATACTATCAAAGAAAACTCGCATTATTGTTTTATTTTTGTTTCAGCGGCAAAAGAACAGTAATCGATGTTCCTTCGCCCAGTACACTATCTGCCTTTATGCTTCCCCCATGAAACATTACTACATGCTTTACAATAGACAGACCAAGACCGGTTCCTCCAACGGCTTTTGAATGACTCTTATCCACTCTGTAAAACCTCTCAAAAACACGTTCTAATGACTCCTGTGGAATACCTATTCCCGTATCCTCCACCAAAATCCGTGCCATTTCTACACCTTCACACACAGTCTTTGAAAGTGTAACTGCAACCTTCCCGCCTTCTTTGTTATATTTAATTCCATTATCCATCAGATTATACATCACTTCTTCTATCATTGATGAAATACCTTCGATGGCAATCTCCTCACCTACTATATGAATAGAAACATCTTTCTCCCGGCAAGACATTTTAAGGCGTTCTTTCGTCTGTATAGCAAGTTCACGAAGCATAATCTGCTCCAAATCCATATCCGCACGCTCCTCATCCAGTTTGGATAAAAATATAATATCATTCACTAAATCGATTAATCTGCCTGCCTCTTCATAAATGCTCTTTGCAAACCCATTAATATCCTCCGGTTTCACGATTCCATTCATTATAATCTCTGCAACACCGGATATCGTGGTAAGAGGCGTCTTTAGTTCATGAGATACATTAGAAGTAAATTCTCTTCGTAACTGTTCACGCTTTTCCTTCTCTGTCTCATCTAAAACAATAACAATGACACCTTCCACCCAGTCTTCATCTGCTTTTTCCATCTTAGGTGCCTGTCTTGCCACTGTCTCATCTTTCACTACATCTTCTGCCACAATCGGATTCACAAGAATTTGATAAATCCGCTCTCCACTTTCCAATGTTCGCTGAATCCGATAACCTTTTAACGCTTCACTTATAGCCTCCCGTAACGTCCGATTTCTGTCAAAGCTTATGACATTTTTTCCCGTATAATCCATCTCCTTTGAAGCACCCAAAAGCTCCACGGCAGCCATATTATACGAAAGAATATTCTGTTTTCTGTCAAGTACAAGCAATCCTTCGCTCATATGTTCTGTAAGCGCCTGAAATTTTGCCTGTTGGGCACGGAGATCTTCCATCTGTTTATCAATTAAGATATTCTGCTTTCGGATTCGTTTGAGCAATGGAACAAGTTCTTCATACTCCTCTTTCATCTCTCCATACGTTAAATCCATATCGTTAATCGGTGCCACAATATGCTTTGCCACACTCTTTGACATAAAATAAGATACGATAATAATCACCAATATTAAAACCAGAGTCGGCTGCAGCATGGCTATCAACAATGAAAACACAGAATTATATGCACTTGATATACGAAGTATGGAGCCATCTTCTAAACTTACGGCATAGTATATCGTCTGCTGTCCTAATGTACTCGAATATCTTATCTCATAATCTTCCCCATTTTCTTTAGCAGAAATGATTTCCTCTCTATCTTTATGATTTTCTAAATTTTTCTCAGATACTTTTGAATCAAATATTACCTTTCCATCTTCCCCAATCCAGGTAATACGGTTTTTATGGATTACATCATTCTCCATTTCCGTCTTATCTTCCATGTCATTTTCAAAATCAGTCAGATAATCTTTGCCAACAGCATCAATTCCCGCCGCAACATACTCCGCTTCCGCTTTCAGTTCCGCCTTAATCTGATGTTGAAAATAATCATATAAAATGCCGACGATAATGGTATAAACAACAAGCATTGTCACAATAGATACACAAAACGTACTTTTAAAAATTCTCTTAATCATATTATCACCCATTCATGAAGTAACTTACTTTGTGTCCGGATTTACCAGTTTGTATCCAAATCCTCTTACAGTTTCAACAAGACTTCCTGCTTCCCCCAGCTTTTGCCGCAGAGTTCTCACATGCACATCTACTGTCCTGCTCTCTCCGTCAAAATCATATCCCCATACAGACTGCAAAATCTGGTCTCTGGAAAATACTTTTTCCTGATTTTGCAACAGCAGAGATAGCAATTCAAATTCTTTATATGTCAGAGTCGTCACCTCTGTTCCATTTACTTTCACAATGTGTTTCGAAATACTGACATATAGTGGACCCACAGTAAAACTATCTTCTTTCTCTGTTGGAATGTCACTCCTTCTAAGCAATGCTTTAATCCTTGACATAAGTTCCATCATACTAAACGGTTTTGCAACATAATCATCTGCACCCGAATCTAGTCCAAGCACTTTGTCATACTCGGTTCCTTTCGCTGTCAGCATGATAATCGGCAAATATTTTGTCTTCTTATCTGCACGAAGCTTCTTTAAGATTTCCATGCCATCCTCTTCTGGCAGCATAATATCAAGCAATAATAAATCTGGCACCTGCTTCTCCATTGCTCGCCAGAAATCGCTCGGCCGTTCAAATCCTTCCGCTTCAAATCCGGTATTTTTAAGCGTATATAAGACAAAATTCTGAATACTTGTATCATCCTCTAATAAATATATCACAATTCAGACCTCCATTCTTATTGCAGTTCCTATCAATACAATCTTTCGTAAACATCATACATCGTTTGCTATTTTACTTTTATATTATTGTACAATAAGAATATTAGGATTACAAACCCGCCTATGTTAAATGTATGTTAAATACTATTTCTTTTTTGCTCTATATTCATACAGAAATGAATTACCCTCAAAAAAATCCTTCGCCATACGGCGAAGGACAATCTTTCCCATTTTTTCAAAATCTGCTTATTAGGAATCTCTCCCACCGGATACCTTTTTTCCTGTAATATAATACAAAACCCACTCTGCAATATTGGTCGCGTGATCACCAATCCGCTCATAATATTTTGCAATCATGATTAAATCAATATACATTTCCCCATCATCACCTCTATTGGAAATGATTTCAATCAATCTTGCCTTCATTTCATCAAACCAGTCATCAACCTCATCATCTGAATCGATAATTGCTTTGGCAAGAACTTCATCCTTGCGAACATATGCTTCTACACTGTCGGATACCATTTTTCCGGCTGCGTGAGCCATACTCTCAATAAAATGCTTACTTTCTTCATCACAGTCTTTTACATAATCCGCTATTTCAACGACATCAAGTGCCAGGTCTCCTATCCGTTCCATATCGGATATCATTCTAAGAGCAGAAGAAACAGCACGCAAATCCTTCGCAACCGGCTGTTGCTTAAGAAGCAATTTCATACAAAGACCTTCAATATCACTTTCCATCCGGTCTACTTCTGTTTCTTTAGCTCTCGCAGACTCTAAAAAATCTTTTCCAGTGTCAAGCGATTTGTAAGATAACTCTATCATTTCTTCACAGAGTGCACCCATTTCAATCAATTCCTTATTCAGCAATTCCAGCTGGGAATCAAAACGATTTCTCATATCTTTCAGCCTCCTCAACCAAATCTCCCTGTAATATAATCTTCTGTCCGCTTATCTGCCGGCGAAGAAAACAATTTCTCAGTATCGTCATATTCAACCACCTCTCCTAACAAAAAGAATGCGGTTTTGTCAGAAATTCTTGCTGCCTGCTGCATATTATGTGTAACCATAACAATGGTATATTTTTTCTTAAGTTCCATTGCAAGATCTTCAATTTTAGAAGTAGATATTGGATCTAATGCGGAAGTAGGCTCATCCATCAATAATACATCCGGCTGTACAGCTAATGCTCTTGCAATGCAAAGACGCTGCTGCTGTCCACCTGAAAGTCCCAACGCACTTTTCTTTAAACGATCCTTCAACTCATCCCAGATAGCTGCATCCCGCAAAGACTTTTCTACAATCTCATCTAACTTCACCTTTGAATGAATTCCATGTGTCCTTGGTCCAAATGCAATATTATCATAAACACTCATAGGAAACGGATTCGGTTTCTGGAATACCATACCAACCTTTTTCCGAAGCAGATTAACATCCATATCACCATAGATATCCTCACCATCTAACAAAGCGGTTCCTGTAATCTTACAGCCCTCCACTAAATCATTCATGCGGTTTAAGCACTTTAAGAATGTAGACTTACCGCAACCGGAAGGTCCAATAAATGCACTGATTTCATTCTTTGGAATGTGCATGGTAATCCCTTTTAAAGCATTAAAATCACCATAGTATAATTTCAAATCTTCTATCGTAAATTTATCCATATCTTTACATAATCCCTTCTATAAAATATTGTTTTTATGCTTTCGTAAACTTTTTCGCCACGAAGCTAGAAAATGCATTAATCATAAGTACCATAACAAGCAAAACAACTGCCGTAGCATACGCCTGATTTGTATAAAGTCCTTCGCTTAACAGACAATACATATGCACTGCCAATGTTCTCGTAGAATCAAACAATCCCGTTGCAGCAGTAGCTACTGTACCCGCCGTAAATATAAGTGCTGCTGTTTCTCCAACAATTCTTCCGATTGCCAAAATAATCCCAGAAAAAATTCCAGGCATGGCAGATGGCAGCACAATGCAAAATACCGTACGAAGTCTTCCTGCACCAAGGCCAAAACTTCCTTCCCTATAGGAATCCGGTACGGACAAAAGTGCTTCTTCTGTCGTACGCATAATAACCGGTAATACCATAATTGCCAGAGTAATAGCTCCTGCAAGCAATGTATATCCCCATTTTAATCCGAGAGAAAACATCAGATATCCAAAAAGACCAAATACAATCGATGGAATTCCCTGTAAAGTTTCCGTTGTTACCCTTACAATATTAACAAGTTTATTTCCCCGTTTTGCATATTCCACAAGATAAATTGCAGAAAACACACCAATCGGCACAGCCATCAGCAAAGTCAATCCCGTCATATACAGGGTATTAATTATGGATGGCAGCATCGAAACGTTTTCTGTATTATATTCCCACTCAAACAACTCCGGTTTTATGTTCGGAATACCATTTGCCAAAATATATCCAATTAAAAACAACAAAATTCCTACTGTAACAATGGCTGACAAGCCAACCAATATAAGCAGCACCAAAGAAAGTGGCTGCCTTTTATATGCCTTCATTCTCTGCACAAACGTCTGCCGGTTTATTCCAACAATCTGACTACTGTCAACCGGCTGTTCCTTTACCTTTTGAACTGCTTCCATATCATACTCTCCAATCTATATTTTTCATTTTGATCTAACATGACATGCCTTCTTTAATATGCATTTCCTTTCTTCTTCACTGCTGAGAAGCAAAGGTTAATAATTAATACGAATACAAACAATACCACTGCGGTTCCAATCAGGGCATCCTTATGCAAACCTGAGGCATAACCCATCTCTAAAACAATATTAGATGTAAGGGTTCTGACACCACTGAAAATAGAATTCGGTATAATCGCCTGATTGCCTGCTACCATAACCACCGCCATCGTCTCACCGATGACACGTCCGATTCCTAAAATAACACTGGCTAAAATTCCGGACTTTGCTGCCGGAAGCACCGCAAAAAACACAGCACGCTCATGGGTTGCCCCAAGTCCTAATGCACCCTCGTAATAACTATCCGGCACCGCACGGATTGCAGATTCTGCGACACCAATAATAGTCGGAAGTATCATAATTCCAAGCATAATCGATGCTGTAAGAATACCTTTTCCGCTGCCGCCAAAGAAATTTCTTACCATCGGAACAATTACCACAAGTCCAAAGAATCCATATACGATAGATGGAATTCCTGCTAACAGTTCAATAGCCGGTTTCAATACCTGATAAATCCGTATCGGACAGAATCTTGCCATAAAAACCGCACATAAAATGCCAATCGGCACACCAAACAATACACCTCCCGCCGTCACATACAGACTGCCTACAATCATTGGAAGCACACCAAAGAGATTCTGTCTCGGTTTCCAGGCAGTACCCCCAAGAAATTTCAGTGCTGTAATCTCCATAATAGCCGGAACACCATTTATAAAAATGAATAAACAAATCAGAATAACCGCTATAATGGATGCACAAGCACAAAATAAGAATATCCCATGCATCACATTTTCCGAAATTTTACCTTTCTTCATAAAATCTCCTTTCCAAAATCCTTTTCATAAGGTAAGAAGTTGCGAATTTTCCGACAATATAATTTTGATTACTATCGAAAAATCCGCAACTAAGGAAGTTAATACTAATATAGGCATAGAATCCAAAGTCTTAGTTTAATTCACTCCAGTCGGTGATTTCACCAACATAAATCTGCTTAATCTGCTCAGAAGTAATATCATCTACAGAAGAATTTGTATTTACAATAACACAAATGCCATCCATAGCGATCTGAATTTCATTTAGCTTTTCTAATTCTTCCGGCTTTAATTCTCTAGAAGACATTCCGATATCGCAAGCGCCCTCGGTTGCTGACTCAATACCTGCAGAAGAACCTGTCTGCTGGATTTCAAAAGTTACATCCGGATTTAATGCCTTATATGCTTCTGTTAATTTCTCCATAAC
>JAQXLK010000156.1 GCA_029012085.1 Clostridiales bacterium | reverse complement strand
GAAGGATTCAATCCCCATACATACCGGCTACACGTCCGCGCCTTGGTACAATTATGAAGAATCACATTCAGAGCAGTCCACGTTATTCAGAACTGCTCTTTTTGTTTGCTCTGAATATGATACTTCACTTAAGAATTATACCATTTACAAAAGGTCATTCCGTTAGGTTTTCGTATGATGGAATGCTTTTTGAAGGCAGGTTTTGTGAATAAGGAGATTATTATTAAAGAACAGCATAATTGTCTTTCGACAGATTATTGGGAGAAGCAGAACAATAATTTCCTTCTTCTGGCACATGAGTACATATTTGTGTTTCGGAAGTGAATTAATTCACAAAGTGCGAAAGTTTTGGTTGTTATTTCATATGTTTGCAAGTATAATGAATAGGTACAAGATTGTCCTTTTGTGGACAGAGAAGAGGAACCAGAATGCGTAATTCGAATGTAGCTCCATTTGTGAAATGGGCTGGTGGTAAGCGTCAGTTGCTTCCGCAGATAAAGGAAAGAATGCCTAAACAGTATAATAATTATTATGAGCCATTTGTAGGTGGCGGTGCGGTAATATTTGAATTGCTACCTACAAATGCTCTGATAAATGATATCAACAAGGCACTTATAAATACATATAAGCAGATATGTAATGCACCGGAAGCATTTCTGAAAGCAGTAAATAGACTTGATGAAGAAATGTGGGAAGATGGTAAGGAGTATTATTATTCTCTTAGAGAGCATTATAATGATAAGTTGATGAAGGCAGAATATGATGAGGAGTTAGCTGCATTATTTGTATTTATTAATAAGCACTGCTTTAATGGCTTGTATCGGGTAAATGGGAAAGGTCTTTTCAATGTTCCGTATAATAATAGCCGTAGGGTATCTGTTGATAAAGAGGCTATTATGGCTACTTCAAAATATTTACAAGATGTAACCATTATAGAAGGAGATTTCGAAGCGGCTTGTAAGAATGCAAAGATGGGAGATTTTATATTTTTGGACAGTCCATATGCTCCATTGAATCCTACCTCTTTTGAGTCATACACAAAAGAGGGATTTGACATAGAAAGTCACAAGAGATTGGCAAAGCTTTATGATGAATTGACCGCTAGAGGTTGCTATTGTATGCTCACAAATCACAATACAGAGTTGATAAATGAGTTGTATGGTAACAAAGGCTATAAGATAGATGTTGTAAGTGTAAAGCGTATGATTAATTCGGATGCATCCAACAGAGTTGGTGAAGAAGTAATTATATGCAATTATTAGAGGAGTCGAGATAATGGAGAACTTATTTACGAAGAAAGTGCCATTATATTTTGAGACGGAAGAATCACAATTGATATTAGGTGATTCTTTTAAAATTATAACAAAGATGCAACTAGAATCTGTGGATATGATATTTGCAGATCCGCCTTATTTTTTAAGTAATGACGGTATTACCTGTCAGGGCGGAAAGATGGTTTCAGTAAATAAAGGCTCATGGGATAAGCTTTCGGAAAGTGGAAGCAGCGTCGAAGAAAAACACAGGTTTAATAGAAAGTGGATTAGATTATGTAAAAAAGTATTAAAGCCGAACGGCACAATTTGGATATCAGGAACGTTACACAATATATATTCGATTGGGATGGCATTGGAGCAGGAAGGCTTCAAGATCATCAACAACATTACATGGCAGAAAACAAATCCACCACCAAACTTAGCATGTCGATGCTTCACACATTCTACGGAAACCATTTTATGGGCGAAGAAGAATGAAAAGAAGTCTCGGCATTTTTTTGATTATCAGAAAATGAAAGAAATGAATGGCGGAAAACAGATGAAGGATGTGTGGACAGGAACATTAACAAAACCCTCGGAAAAAACAGAGGGTAAGCATCCAACACAGAAACCGGAATATTTGTTGGAAAGGATTGTACTTGCATCTACAGAGGAGGGGCAAGTTATTTTGGATCCGTTTTGCGGTTCAGGAACCACAGGGATTGTGGCTAACAGGATGGGAAGAATTTTTATTGGAATTGATAATTGCGAAAAGTATTTACAGATAACAAAAAGAAGATTGGAGAAGGTACAGAATGTATATAGAAATGGATAAAAATCAGTTGGCGGTACAATTTGAAGAAAAGCTTTTAGATACAAATCGAGGGTATAATTATTATGTGGATTGGAGTAATGTAACTGGATATAGTAAATATTCAGTAGAGATTCATGCATTAGATGTTTTAATTAATTGTAGAGAAGATAATTTTTATGATGAATTCAAAAAATTATTAAAGAAATTACCTTGTGTAATAGAGCTGTTTCCTTTTCTGTTTGCGTTATCAAAAAAAGAAAGAGATATAGTAGTAAAAGATGCAGAGTTAAAAGTTATAGGAATAGAGATAGATAGTGAAGATTATGATGCTTTTAATTTTAATGGAAAAAAATTGGCAGATGCTATGAACGAAGAGGCAATTGAAAAATATTATAAATTCTTTATTGATATGGGATTGAAAGACTTGTTCCAGAATTTATTAGAAAAAAGTGTTCAGGACTATATAGTAGGAGTGTTAGTTGGGCTTGATTCGAATGGAAGGAAAAATAGAGGTGGTTCAGCTTTTGAATTAGCATGTGAGCCATTGATTAGGGAAGTATGCGAAAAATATAATATTGAAGTATTAACGCAAAAGCAATTTAAATACATAGAGAAGGTGTATGGAATTGCAGTAAATGATGTGATTGCAAACAGAAAAGCTGATTTTATATTATTAAGTGAGGATAAATCTAAATGTATGAATATAGAAGTTAATTTTTTTAATGATGGAGGATCAAAGCCGGAAGAAATAATTAATTCATATATTCAAAGACAAGGCGCATTGTCTGACGTGGGAATTTCATTTTGTTTACTTACCGATGGAAAGTGTTGGAAGGGAACTACTAATCAATTGAAAGTCGGACTTGACGGTATCAAGTATTTAATGAATTATAATCTTGCAAAAGCAGGAATGCTTGAGGAAGCAATAAGAACTGAATTCTGTGCCTAGTTTGGTTGTACTGCATAGGAATTGCTATAAGAATAAAAAGAATGATTTTTTGCGGTTTATAAAAATTGAGAAGACTAGGTGTATAGAAAATTAAATGATTTAGGAAGTGTGAGCATACAGATGATACGAATTAAGGAAATGATAATCGAAAGATTTAGGTCTATTATAAAAATGAACTATGAAGTGAGTTTAGATAATAATATAATTGCTTTGTGCGGACAAAATAATGTTGGTAAAACTAACACACTTCGAGCACTAAATATATTTTTTAACCCAGAACAATATGATAGGGAAATAGATATGCCAAGAATTAAAAATGCTACAGGAGGTTCGGCAATTCATCCTAAATTAACAATAACATTTTATGACGATAAGTCAGAAAAATTTTATTGTATAACGAGAAATTTTTCTAAATATACAGAAGTAGATAGTGGATTAACTGGGTTTCAATATGTTCAAGAAAATAAAAGAAAAGTAAATAAAATGAATTTATTGGAAACAGAGATTGAACAGTTTTTAGGGAAAATTGAATTTGCATACATAGAATCTATTAATGTGTTGATGCCGGAATTGGTAGAAAAATTAACAGCAGAAGTGATTGATGTTCAATATGATAAGGCTCGCTTTTCTGAAACAAAAAGAAAGCTTAAGGAGTCATACGATGCATATATAGATGGACTTAATGATATAATGAGTGCATTTGCTGGGGATATTTCTGAAACATTTAAGAGTTTTAGAGAGGACTGGAGCGTTAAATTTGATATTCCAAAAAATTCAGATACATTTAGACAATTAATTTCTGATGATATTAAGCTTCAGTTGGATGATTGTGGCAGTGTTGGAGTAGAAGACAAGGGGGCTGGCTTACAAAGACTTGCAACAATTTTACTTCAATTTGAAATGCTATCTAGATTACATAATAGGAAGCAAATTATAGTTTGTATCGATGAACCAGATGTGTATTTACACGAAGGATTACAAAAGAAACTTAAAAGATTTTTTGATGAGAAATCTATAGGAATGCAACTTTTTTTAACAACACATTCAAAGATTTTTATTAATCCATATAGTATGAAAAATGTTTTTTTGCTTTCGGCTAAGAATTATGTTCAGTATTCTGCAAGAAAAAAGAGAGATGTAAATGTTGTTGAAACAGTTTTAGAAAATATAAAAGATGAAAGTGGGTATAAAAAAATATGTGATCACTTGGGAATTGAAGAAGTTGTGCAAGAACCTTTAGAAAAAAATAATATTTTGGTTGAGGGGAAGTGTGATAAGAAATATATTGAGGAGTTGTGTAAATATTTTAGTATTGAATTTCCGAATATTATTTCTATAGAAGGTGCTGATAATGCAATAAAATATCTGGATTTTTATAATGCATACTATTTTTCACTTAATGTGGATGTGAAACCTAATATTAAGATTGTTTTGGATAATGATGCAAAAGGTAGGGAGGTTTTTGCGAGGATTGAAGCAAAGAAGAAAAATTATCATGCAATAATTGTACAGTGTCAATTGATACAGAATTTTATTGGAAATTCGAATGTTGCTTTGAGTGGAAATTCAACCAATAATGAGATTGAAGATTTTATGTATCCGGAATTGATTTGTTATTTGATTAATTTAGTTTTACCGAGAATGCAATTGAAAAAAATAAACGAAAAAAAAGTATGCAAGAATATAGCCCATAAATCGTTTAGTACAAAAGGAATACTTGCTTTATGTGAGCATGATAAAAACGAGAGAAATCCGGAAGATGGAGGAAAGATTTCATTTACATCATCAGGGGAAAGTACAAACAGATTTAAAGATAGCCTAGCTAATTCTTTTAATATACAAGCCAATATAAGGATATTAGAACTAATAGAATTGTGCAGTCAAAAGTATCCAGAAGTGGAAAGTAATTTACGGGACTTGTGTTCTTTTAGTGGTATGAATTAATTATCAATGAAACTATGAACACTAATCCTCATCCGATCCATTATTCCAAGGCTTTTCAAGCTATCAAAATGTTAACAAAGAGATAATTCAATACAAGATTTAAGAACAACAACTTTCTCCGAAAGCATTGTGCTTTCGGGGAAAGTTTTTTGGAAAAATTGTAGAGATTATAGTATAATATTTATAGGAGATATATTATGGATGAGTAGGTTAGAGTGCTAGCAAAAGGGGGGAATAGATGAAGAATCTGTTATTTGCAAATAAAAGACATGAGCCACTTATCATAACAAGTCTTATGACCGTTATTACGGCTATTCTTTTAGGAGTCAGCACTTCAATTGTGATAGGAAATAATGTTGTCATGGCAGCACAAGTGGATACAGTGGAAGAAAACAGTGCAGAAAAAGAGTTAAAAATAATGAAAAATCCACCAGAAGTGACGATTTATAGAGAGTCAATAGCGAATAGTCCATACAAGCTGCATCCTGTACAAATCAATGGAGAAACAAATCCGATATACACTTCCTATAACTCTATACTTGTCAGTAACATTAACAATATGAGCGGTGTAAGTGGATTTGTAAATGGTGAACCCAAAGGGCTCGATTCCTATGCAATTGAATTTACGACAGACTGTCAGGATTTTGTATTTCATTCTTCTGCATTTTTTAGAATCTCGGTAGATGAAGGCAATGGATATGAACTAGTGTCCTATGAAGGGTTTACAGACGAACCTTATAAGTGGCTGAATTTTAAGGTGGAATTTTCAGAGAAGAAAAAGAGGAATATAAAGATTGAATTAATGCTTCCATTTTGGGGCGTTTATCTGCGGGAGACCGATACCATATCGAAATTGGAAAGGGAAAGCAATCCCAAAGCTTACTTTATAGGAACCAGTATTACGCAGTGCATCTATAAATATTCAAAACAGGCGAATTCTATTCTGGGTTATCCAAATACTGTTTCCCATATACTGGGATTTGAATGTATGAATAATGGAATTGGCGGGACGGGGTATTTAACAGCTGGCAGTGCTACAACATTTTATGACCGGCTGGTATATGCTGTGGAAGAGGTGAAGCCGGACATCCTGTTTATCGAGGGAGGACCGAATGATGTGGACCGGTATAGTAATGATGATATCGCAGCAGAAGCAGAGCGGTGTCATGCATACTTGAAGGAAAAGGCTCCGGATACAAAGGTAATTATTATAGGTCTGTATCATCATACCGGTTATGAGTATCTGCCGCAAAAACATGTGGATTTAGATCAGAAATTAAGAGCAGTAGCATTAAAATATGGTTTGCCGTATATTGATTTATTGACAGGTGATACCATTGCAGGGGATGGAACCATTTTAACGGAAGGATATGTCAGCAATCCGGATGGTAAATTTTATATTACAGGAAATGGTAATGTTGCAGATAAAAAGGAAAATGGTAACGCAGATATTTATGTAGACAGCGATAATTATCATCCATCCGTAGAGGGATACCGTTTTCTGGGAGTGCAGCTAAGTTCGGAAATTGAAAAAATATTAGACTATATGGATGAAAATGAAGAGGAGGATTCCACCAAGACAACGGAGGAGACTCCCAAACAGCCGGAAAAGGATACACCGGGAACGGAGAACGATTCGCAAAAACAGCCGGGAAATGATACGCAGGAAACAAAAGGGGATTCTTCAAATCAACAGGATGGCAATGAAAACAGTCAACCGGCAAAAGTAGAGAAAATTACGGTTATTGCACCATCTAAAAAACTGGCAGCTGGAAAGAAGGTGAAGTTTATCGCCGATGTTTTTCCGGAACATGCATCCAATGCGGCGGTTCAATGGAAAACCAGCAACAATAAGTATGCAACGGTAAATGAAAAGGGATGGGTTTCATTGAAAAAGGCCGGAGCTGGAAAGACTGTGACCGTTACAGCCACGGCTGTGGACGGCAGCGGAAAGAAGGCATCTATAAAGATTAAGATTATGAAGGATGCCGTAAGGGGTATTCATGTTACAACATCGAAAAATACCTTAAAGGTGGGAAGGAGCATGATTCTAAAGACCAAAGTCAAAACCACCGGAAAGAATGTCAATAAGACATTAAAATGGAAAAGTTCTAATCCTCATTTAGCCACTGTAAGCAAGAAGGGGAAGGTAACTGCCAGAAAAGCCGGCAAAGGAAAGACGGTTACCATTACTGCCGTTTCTACTGATGGAAGCAATAAAAAAGCAAGTGTAGCAATCAGAATAAAATAATCTGACACAATAGTAGAATGGACTAAAAAAATAGAAAAGAGTATCCTGCAATCACAAATTTGTGATACAATTATAGACAGGAATGGATGTTTAAATAAAACTGTTTGGAGGTAGTTATATGGCTGGAATAAAAAAGGATATACATAATTTAACTGAATATTTGCAGGATTACCTGTCCGGAAAGGAACCGGAAAGACCTGTTATGGGAACCTCTGAAGCTGCTGAGTTGGAAGCAGTAATAGAGATTTTGCTTGAAAACAGCGGGCGTATGGCAGTTTCTTCCATGAATCTTATGGAAACAGCAAGCTCGTTATCAACATTTGATGTGGGTCTTGCGCATATTTCAAATGGATTAAAAGATTTTTCGGTAGAAATGGCAGATGTTAGTGAATCGAATTTGGCAGTAGTTGAGGAAACCAATGCAACGATGAGTCAAGTGAATGATAATATCGGGCAGACTACACAAACATTAAGCCTGCTGGCCGAGGAATCTCATTATTTGGAAAAGAAAAATAATGAGAGTAATGACCTTTTAAATGAAGTCGGTATTCTTAAGGATAATTTGTATCAGGATACCAATGTGCTGAAAGAAAAAATGTCACAGCTGGTCGAACTTGTAAAAGGAATTGAGGACATTGTAGAAAGTGTGGGCGGTATTGCCGGACAGACAAATCTTCTTGCATTAAATGCATCGATTGAAGCTGCAAGGGCAGGAGAGCATGGAAGAGGATTTGCTGTAGTAGCAGAAGAAGTACGGCAGTTGGCGGATAGTACGAAGTATGAACTTACGAATATGAAAGAATTTGTTGGAAAAATACTAGAAGCATCTGAACAGGGAAAAGATAGCATGGAACGTGCCGTGGAATCGGTTGATCAGATGAGTGGAAAAATCGATCAGGTTGGTAAAACAGTTGGGGAAAATATTGGAATGCTGAACAAGGTAATTAGCAGCGTGAATGAAATCAATGACAGCATGCAGGCAATCCGTTCTGCTGCCGATGAAATTAATGCGGCAATGGAACAGTGCAGTAATGATGCAGAACACCTTACCGATCTTACACATATAATCAAGCGGTCGGCAGATGATAGTGTTACCTATGCAAGCAAAATCGCAGATATTGATGATAAAATATCAGATGTGACAACCGAATTGTATAAGGGAATGGGTGATGGAATTGTAATGATTTCCAATGAGGAGTTTATTGGTATTATTGAAAAGGCAAAAAATGCACATGTAAAGTGGATAGAAACAGCAGAACAGATGGTTAATGACATGAAGGTCAGTCCATTACAGCTGAATTCGCGCAAGTGTGCATTTGGACATTATTATTATGCAGTTCCTATCAAAAACCCTATTATTGCAGATGAGTGGGGCAAAATAGAGAAGCTTCATGCAGAATTCCATGAAAAAGGTCACTTTATTATATCTGCAATTCAGAATGGTAACGAGGAAAAGGCAAGGGAATACATGGAGGAAATCAAGTCATCCTCAGTTGAACTCATAAGAATTCTGGATGATGTATCCAAAGTTGTAGAGCAGTTAATAAAAGAAGGAAAAAGCATTTTTGCTTCGAAATAATTGCGTTCTTAGTGTAATTGCGATATATTTAAGATGTTAGGATTTATACACTCGATACCATATCAGAGTGAATAATACCATACTGTCTCATCTTTAAAGTTTGATGAGCAGTAATAAATAAGCAATCAAGGAGGGTTTTACTATGGACAGATTGAAAGACAAAGTTGCGATTGTTACGGGTTCTACCAGTGGAATTGGTGTTGGTATTGCCAGATTGTTTGCTGCTGAGGGCGCAAAGGTAGTCATCTGTGGACGTCGTGAGGAGAAGGGGCAGGCTGTTGTGGACAGCATTGCAAAAGACGGCGGAGAAGCCTGGTATCATTTTATGGATATGACAGTTATGGAAAGTGTGGATAAGCTTTTTGCGGATACTGCTGAGAAATATGGAAAGATTGATATTCTTGTAAATAATGCTGCTAATGTAGGTTTGAAAGATGGTCGTGTGGATGAATTGACTCTGGAAATGTGGGATGCTGTATTCCAGAGTGATATGCGTGGAAAATTTTATGCTACCAAGTGTGTTCTTCCATATATGCAGAAGAATGAAGGCGGCTCTATCATCAATATTGGTTCTATGGCTTCCTGTGGAGGAGACCTTGGTTCTACAGCTTATGCCTGTGCAAAGGCCGGTGTGGATATGCTGACCCAGTCTACCGCTTTGCAGTATGGTAAGCAGAATATTCGTTGTAACTGTGTGCGTCCGGGATTGATTGTTACACCGCAGAACGAGGCACATGTTCCTCAGGCACTTAAGGATGTCTTCCTTAGCAATATTATGGTGAACCGCTACGGTTGCCCAGAGGATATCGGACATATGTGTGTATATCTTGCATCCGATGAGAGTGCTTATGTGAGCGGACAGATTGTTAATGTGGACGGCGGTCTGAATTCTCATGTTTCAACCGTTGCCCAGTTTAGAGAGTTGAATTCCCGTACGTGGTAAAAGATGAAAATACAAAGAAAAAGATGAAGATACAAGGAAAGAGAGTATTTTATATGCTGTTCGGCATTTTCCTTATCGGAATTGCTGTGGGAGCATATCGTATAGCAGGTTTTGGAGTGGATCCATTTACTTGCATGAATCTGGCAATCAGTAAGTATTTGGGAATGAGCTTTGGTAACTGGCAGCTCATTATGAATATTGCTGTATTGATTGTTGTTTTCTTTACCGTGCGTCATTGCATTGGTATGGGAACGGTAATTAATATGGTATTTGTAGGATATATTGCAGATTTTGTGTGCTGGATTGTACAGGAGCAGCTTTCTATATCTGTGGTATTGCCATTAAGGTTCTGTCTGCTTGCAGTTGCTATGCTGCTTCTTACAGTGGGAGCTGCCATGTATATGGCGGCAGATATGGGAATTGCTCCTTACGACAGTGTGGCATTTATCGTTATGAAGCTGACGAAAGATAAAGTATCCTTTAAAGCAGGACGAATCGGTTCGGATGTAACAGTGATGGTTGTTGGAGTGATATTTTCTCTGATTGCCGGAAACTCTATTTGGACAGTGGTGGGTTTGGGGACTGTTTTAAATTGTCTGTTTAACGGGCCGCTGATTCAGTTCTTTCGTGTGAGGCTGGATAAAAATCTCTGATTCCTGCTGATTTACAGTTATTTAATAAAAAAAGCATCTTATAGGGTGAAAACTGCAACTTAACGGTTCCGCTATTGCGTGAGCCGTTATTTTTCTAGTACATATATGTCATTCCGAATCAACACTGAAGTTCTGCAAAAAAACTTTTCAAAAAAATAGTGATATTTTCTTGTTTTTGAGGTATAATAAAAAAACCATCAAAATAAAGGTTTTTGCAAAAAGAAAAACCATTAAAATAAAGGTTTTGTAATGGAGGTGTTTTTTTGCTAAAAAAACTCTTTGTGACACCAGAATATATAACAGCAAATGAAATAAAGAATATTAGAAAGCAATTGGGACTTACGCAGAAGGAGTTTGCCCTGCTGGTTAACTGTTCTAAGTCAACTGTGGAGAGATGGGAGACGAGTAGTGAACCCATTGTGGGACCAATTGTACTATTGTTAAAATTGTTGGAAAGAGAACCTGAATTTGTGAATAAGCTCAAGGTACCGGAAAAAAACTATCCTCTCAGGTTATGGTATATGCATAATCAAACAGTGTGTACCGTGATTGACGTAGATGAGGTAAATCAGCAGGTTATTATAAAAAATTACACAGATAATGTAATGTTTCGTGCATTTGGCAAAGAGGAGCATCCGGATTATAAAATGTACACAGATTTTTTAGAGTCGAGATGTTTTCCCAAAAGCAGAGACAAGATGAAACTTATATTGAAGGATTTGGATTTGCCGTTTTATGACCCTTTTATGATTATCGAAAAGACAGAAGGGAGAATGGCAGAGGATGATTTTTGGATTCGAATAGAGAGGTGATGCAATGATTACACTATTTGAACAGGATGTGAAAACAAATGACCGACAGTCCTCTAAAGGAAATCAATTGAAGTGGGAAACAAACGGTATTTGGTATAAGGCAGACTATACAGGTTATGAGGGCCTGGCTGAATATGTAATCTCTCACCTTCTTACAAAATCAACACTATTGGAAGAAGAATATGTTCTTTATGATTTAGAGCAAATTAGATATAAGAAAATAATATACAACGGTGTGAAAAGCTGCAATTTTTTAAAGAAAGGTTGGCAGATTATCACGTTAGAGCGCTTATTTCAAAATTTTTTTGATGAGAGTTTGTATGCATCTATATATAAAATTAAGGATTATAGAGAGAGATTGTTGTTTTTGGTGAATCAGGCAGAACGGATTACAGGTCTGAAAGACTTTGGCATATACATGAACAAGCTTTTTACGGTGGACGCCTTCTTTTTTAATGAAGACAGACATACGCATAATATTGCAGTACTGATGAATGAAAATGGAGAATTTATGGTTTGTCCAATATTTGATAATGGTGCGGGTGTTTTGTCAGATACTACAATGGATTATCCGCTTGAAGGAGATATTTATGAGCATATGAGTAGTGTCAAGGCTAAAACAATCTGTGACGATTTTGATGAGCAGCTTGACATTTCAGAAGCCTTGTATAAGGGAAATCTTAAATTTTATTTTACGAAAAAGGATGTAAGAAATTTGCTGGATGCTGCGGATATTTATTCGGCAGAGATAAGAACGAGAGTAGAGAATATTATTTATGCGCAGATGGAAAAGTATCAATATTTGTTCGTAAAAGAATAAATACTGCATCTTAAAGCATAAAAACTGCAACATAACGGTTCCTCTATTGCGGGGACCGTTATTTTTTGTATAATGAACGTATAAGCGCGAACGCAACTTTCGAATGAAACCGATGGCTGCTTGCAGGCAAGCGGTTTCATCGAAAGTTATGTGAGTGCAACGAACACCGAGTAACCGGAGGTTACGAGGTGAGCGCTTATACGTAGTCATGCGAACGAAGACAAGTAAGGGGAAGATTTATGAAGCTTACCATGAAACAAATTACAGAGGGCGAGGATGAGGTAATCATCCGCTACCGGCAGATGAATGACGAGGTGGAAGCGATTGCTTCTATTGTACAGTCATCCGGGAAACGAATCGAAGGGTATGAAGATGGCAGACAGCTTTTTCTGCTTCCGGAGCAAATCTATTATTTTGAAAGTGTGGATGGTACAACCTATGCTTATCTAAAGGATATGGTGTGTAAGGTAAATGACAGTCTGGAACGGCTGGCAATCCGTTACGAGGATAGGGGGATGTTTCGTTGTTCCAAGTCTATGGTAATCAATATTTACAAAATATCCTATCTGAAAAGTGAACCGGGAAACCGGATTTGTGCCACCATGGAAAATGATGAGCAGGTTATGATTTCCAGACGATATGCAAGGATTTTACGACAGATATTGAAGGGAGGCAGAGAAGATGAGTAGGAAAGTGAAAAGTTCTGTAAATGCGAATAAAAAGAAAAGCAGCTTTATTGAAAATTACAAGAAAAACTGGAATTCCTATCTGAGTAAGGAGATTGCCATTGAATATAAGGCATGTCTGTATTTTTACAGTATTCTCGTTTTTTATTGTATCTATCTTGCATATAAGGGTGTGTTTCAGGCGAGTGTGCTTTATATGTGTGAAATGATTGCAACCGCATATCTGATGGGATATCTGCAAATTTATTGTCTTAATAATTTTGACGAGGCAGAGAGCTTTGGTGTATTAGAGTTTTTGAAAACCCTGCTTTGCAGCAGCATTTATACAGGTGTGTCTTATCTGTTTGGCTGGTTTGATAGAAAGTTACTGGTAACGGTGTTATTTCTGGCATTTTTTATCTTTGCCTATTGGTGTGTGTATCTGATTAACAAGATCAAACGAGATATTGATACCAGGAATCTGAATGACATGTTAGAGCAGTTTAAGGAAGGGGAGAAGGATTATGCAGCCGATTGAGATTCAAAACGTAACAAAGGATTTTGGTCAGGGAAAAGGTGTGTTTGACATCAGTTTTTCTGTGAAAGAAGGAGAAGTGTTTGGGTATCTTGGTCCAAATGGGGCAGGAAAGAGTACCACCATACGTCAGTTGTTGGGATTTGTGAAACCACAAAAGGGTTCTCTTCAGATGCTGGGAATGGACTGTTTCCGGCAGGCGGCAGAGATTCATAAGCAGATTGGTTATCTGGCAGGAGAGATTGCTTTTGTGGAGAACATGAAGGGAATGGAGTATATCCAGTTCATTGCACAGCTAAGAGGAATGAAGGATGATACCCGGATGAAAGAGCTGATTGATATGTTTGAGCTAAATCCAACGGGGAAAATCCGGAAAATGTCAAAAGGAATGAAGCAGAAGATTGCGCTGGTGACAGCGTTTATGGATTCGCCGAGAGTCATCATTTTAGATGAGCCTACCAGTGGATTGGACCCACTGATGCAGAACCGGTTTGTGGATTTGATTTTAGAGGAAAAGAAAAAAGGGACAACGATTTTGATGTCCTCTCACATTTTTGAGGAGGTGGAACGTACCTGTGACCGTACAGCCATTATTCGTCAGGGGAAAATTGTGGATACAGTGGATATGGCGGCACTTTCTAAAATACGCAATCAGGTGTATACAGTGACGCTTCAAAATGAGGAACAGGCAGTCCGGTTATCTCAGCAGCCGGAGATTACTGTACAGTCAAGAAATGGTGCTGTTGTGAAGCTTTTAGTAAATAGTAATGTTGCGGGCAGTTTGAAAGTTCTGGCAGAATATGAGCCGGTGGATTTGCAGATTGCTACTCAGAGTTTAGAAGATGTATTTTTGCATTATTATGGAAAGGAGGAGGAGAAGCATGCTTAGTATTCCAATGTTGAAACATAATTTGAAAGCTTGTTTGGTACCATTTATTATCATTTTACTGTTTTTGGTGATGTACACCTCGGTTATCATCTACATGTATGATCCGGAGATTGCGAAAATGTTTGACGCATACCGGGAAATGATGCCGGAAATGATGGCAGCAATGGGAATGGAAGGGATGGCGTCCTCTTTGTTAGAGTGGATAAAGGTGTATTTGTATGGTTTTATTATGCTGCTTTTTCCATTGATTTTCATTATTATTGCTGTAAATAAGCTTGTTATGGGATTTATTGATAACGGTTCGCTGGCGGGAATTTTGGCAACACCAAATTCCAGAGGGAAGATTATAGTAACACAGCTATTGTCCCTATATATGTGGCTTTTTATCTTGATGGCATGTGTAACTGCTGTGGGGCTTGTGTCAGCAAATGCCATGTTTCCGGATGAGCTGGATGTTGAAAAATATCTTTGTTTAAATGCCGGAACCCTTATGCTTTGGTTTGCAGTGGCAGGTATTACCTTCCTTGCAGCTTGCATTTTCAGTGATGCCAAGTATTATTACTTCTTTGGTGCCGGCATTCCAATTTTGTTTTTCTTCCTTAACATGTTGGGAAACATGGGAGAGGATTTGGAGTTTTTAAAGTACACCACGATTTATTCCCTGCTTCCGGCGGATAAGCTTATTGCAGGAAACAGTGAGGCGGTGCTTCCTTGTGTGATCTTGCTTTTGATTAGTGTTGTGCTTTCGGCAGCGGGAGGAATCTGGTTTACCAAGAGGGATTTGTCTTTATAGAAATTGTAGATTTGAAACCATCGGAGAAATTCGGTGGTTTTTTTGTCACATTTTAAATAACAGATAGCAGAGGAGACAGTGTCGATAACATATGATGTTATTTAGTTCTAAACGCGTCTTTATAAACTGACAAAAATAAAATTAAAATTAAAAGTATATTACATAGCATTATCACTCCTGTTTCTGCAGAAATTTTTATGTTTTCTAAGTTGTTTACAAGAAGATATAACTGCTCAGAAAATATGTATTTAGAAAAAGATCTGATTGTATTATTAAACATGGAGAGCATAGGTAAAAATGAAAGTACCATCATTACCGGGACATTGATGGATGTAGCAACCATCTGATTTTTACTTGCCACACCTATTGTCGCACCTAAAAGAAAAGAACAACTATGTCCAACAAGCATAATAAGCATAAATTTGATTAAATTCATTCCTGCATATCCACCGGCCGCTCCGATGACAAAAGAACCTATCATACAGATAGAAACAATGTAAATTGCATTTGCGATTAAGTATTCAAAAGCTCTCACATTACACAGCTGCAATACGCGTAAGGTATTCTTTTCTTTCTCCTCTGAAATGATTGCAGCTGCACTGGTGAGAGGAGCCATTCCCACATACATAATTGAAAAGAGATTCGTAAAAAAATGTTCCGGCATATCTTGAATACTTATCGCATTTTCCATAACGATGGTCATAAAAGGAAACATCAAAAACTGAATCAGAATGGTTTTATTTTTTATTGTGTCCTTTTGCTGTTTCCAAAGGACTGCTTTGATGTGATTTATCATATTTCAAACTTCCTTCCTGTTAATTCCATAAAAATGGTTTCCAAATTAGGTTCTGTTGAATGTATGGTTTGGATTTCTTCATTCAAGAAATAAGATTTAATTTTTTCACCGCATTCCTTGTTGTGTTCTAAAACAATATCCTGACCGTTCTTTAAGTGGATATTGATTTTTTTCTGGTGGTTATATCGTCTGCAAATATCATCCGGTGCTCCAAATTCAACAATTTTTCCGGCATTTAAAAGAGCGATATGATCACAAAGCTTTTCGGCTTCATACATATTATGTGTGGTTAGAAAAATTGTGGTTCCACGTTCTTTTTCAGCCAGAATCATGTTATGGATTGCTTCAACAGTCGTTGGATCCAATCCACTGGTGGGCTCATCAAGGAATAAAACAGCAGGAGTTCTTAATAACGCCCGTGCAAAGGCTAAACGGTTTGTCATACCATTCGATAAATTCATAACTAACGTTTTTTCGCATCGGATAATCCCACGTTATCTAATAAAGCGTCGATGTTTTTATCTGTATTGTTATCGAGCATTTGATAAAACTTCAGATTATCATAACAATTCATTCTTTCATATAGTCCCAGATTATCCATCATAATTCCAATTTGTTTATAATGTTCGCCTGTCATATTTTCTGACGGCACTCCTAAAATAGAACTGCTTCCACCGGTTGCTTTTAACTGACCTGTCAGAATATGAATTAAGGTTGTTTTCCCGGCTCCTGATGGACCTAAAAGTCCAAAGATTTCCCCTTTTCCTACGCTAAAACTTATATTATCTAAAACGATTTTGTCAGCAAAGCAATGTTTCAAATCTTTTATTTCAATTACGTTATTCATTTACAATTCCTCTTCTTTCAGACGTTCCAATGCTTCCTGCATTTTTCGATTATCACTTTTTTCTTTCAGTACAGATACGAGAACACTGACGGATGCACATACAAAAAAACAGATAAAAAACATAAGCCATGGCTTTATCTGATTTACAGGAAACCACTGAAAAACAGCAGCGAATAAAGCAATTGACAAAATAATGCATGCAAACATCATGACACTTCTCATGACGGTACTTAGATTTTTTATTAACATATCTGTAAAAAACAGAAATTTTAAGCTAGTAATGATGACTGCCAATGCGAAAAATTGTATTAAGGTAAAAATAGAAATTCCTGCACTGCCTAATTGGAAAATAGAAGAATATCCATTTGCGGCATCACCAAACAAAATACAAAAAAAGCAAAGACTTAAAACGGAGATTCCCCAAATAATCATAATTTGTGTAAAGTAATCAAATATTGTATGTCTGTTTATCATCTATATAACCCCCATTCTCTTTTTTATTTCTTCAGCATATTGCCTTGATACCATAAGCTGTTCTCCGTTTTCCAAAGTCAGACGCAGCTTTCTTTCCACATCATTTTTTATAGACTTAATAAACTTCAAATGAACCAGGCAGGATTTACTGACTCTGAGAAATCCGCTATGGCACAGTCGTTCTTCCATTTCGTATAGCTTTAATTTGGATTCATAGATATCGTCATTGGCATATACAAATGTTTTTCGTTCCAGCGCTTCTATGTACAAAATTTTACTTACATCCAAAAGATAATTCTCATTATTTTTTGTAACAACCAGCTGCTGATTCATCATTTGCAACATTGCAATTATATTTTCGATATTTGGTGTTATTTGTTTACAATGAATGCTAATTTCGGTATCATCTAATTTTTCATTAATATCTACTGTTATTTTCAAGGCAGACACCTCCTTTGAAATAGTCTATCACAAATAGTCTTTTAAACAATAGTATACAACGCGAGTTGCCGTTTTAAGTACATGAGTTTCCAATAATAACCTTCATTGACAACTTTATATGATTTGATACAATTATAGTTAGAGAAAGAGCAAAGGAACGATGAAGAAAATGTATAAAATATTTAAAGAGAAAAAACAGATGACATGGCTTCAGGTGTTTGCATTCTTATGTATGGTTGGAGTGTTTATGCTTGTGTATACAGGTTCGGTGTGTGCAACAGCACCGGATTCTACTGATGATGCCAAATTACCTGCAGTTAAAATATCATCCATTACGATTGTTTCTAAACAATCCATGAAGATTACATGGGAGAGAAACAAGAAGGCGGATGGATATTTTATTTATCGTAAGAACGAAGAGGATGAGTGGAAGAAAATAGGGAAATGTAACGGTGGACAGAAGACGATTTATACGGATAAAGGTTTGAACTATAAAGGGACTTATACATATAGCGTAGTACCATATCAAATCAAACAAGGGAAGAAGATATATAATATTCCAACAGGAGAAGGAACCACTAAAAAACTGGCGTTTCATTCCAAGTATAAGAATGGATTAAAACTATATTATGATGCAGATGGCAAATTAATCAAAGATGTAGAAGGCATTATTGGAAAACAGAATTCCTATGTATTGAAAGTGAATACTTTGCGGTGTGTTGTGACAGCCTATGCAAAGGATGGTAAGAAGGGGTATACGATTCCGGTGAAATCCTTCTTATGTGCACCGAGTGCATATACCAGAAGTGGAACCTTCTATACAGGGGAGTCACATCGTTATCGAACATTATTTTATAATTCTTACAGCCAGTGGTCAGTACAAATTCATGATAATATTTTGTTTCATACGTCACCATATACGAAATCCATGAACAGAAAGTCACTGGATGTAAAAGAATATAACAAAATGGGAACCTGTGCCTCCCATGGCTGTGTACGTATGCAATGTGTTGGCGTCAAGTGGATATATGAGCACTGTAAACGTGGCACTAAGGTCGTTATCTATAAGAGCGAAAATGCAGGACCCTTTGGAAAACCAAAGTTAGAGAAAATTCCGTCTTGGCATACGTGGGATCCGACAGACCCTGCCAGCCGGAAACTTTGTAACAAGAAGGGCTGCCACTAAAGTATATATTATGTTTTAAATTCATAAACGGACAGTATTGACCGTAAGGAGTTATTTCATGAAACGGGATTTAACAACAGGAAAGATAACCGGTAAATTATTTTTATTTGCTCTGCCCCTTATGGCAGGCAATGTGCTACAGCAATTTTATAATCTTGTGGACACCTGGGTTGTAGGAAAATTTATAGGAGCCGATGCCCTGGCGGCAGTAGGCTCCTCTTATACCCTGATGACATTTCTAACATCTATTCTTTTGGGACTTTGCATGGGAAGTAGTGCCTATTTTGCAATTCAATATGGAAAGAAAGATTTTTCCAGCTTACAGAAGGGAATCTTTCTTTCCTTTTTGCTGATTGGTGGAATTGCCATTGTCTTAAACCTATTTGTATTTATAAATGTAGACTGGATTATCAAAGTATTACAGGTGCCGGAAGAAATACAGGGACTGATGCGGGAATATCTGGTATATGTTTTTATAGGAATTATGGCGACTTTTTTGTACAATTATTTTGCTAACCTGTTGAGAGCGGTGGGAAATTCCGTTATTCCATTATTGTTTCTTGGGGTTTCCGTTGTTTTGAATGTGGTATTAGACCTTGTTTTTGTGATGAAGTTCCAGTGGGGAGTTAAGGGAACGGCAGTTGCTACGGTAATTGCGCAATATGCAGCGGGAATTGGTCTGTTTTTATATTATCATTTTGGCTGTAGGGAGCTTCGGGTGGAACGGAAATATATGCATTGGGATGGGAACATTTTGCGCAGTATTATAAGTCTGTCATTTTTGACCTGCTTGCAGCAGTCGGTAATGAATTTTGGTATCTTGATGGTGCAAGGACTGGTGAACAGCTTTGGAACGGTAGTAATGGCAGCCTTTGCGGCAGCAGTAAAGATTGATACGGTTGCGTATATGCCGGTCCAGGATTTTGTAAATGCATGTTCTACTTTTGTGGCACAAAATTTTGGTGCAGGGGAAATGGAACGGATTCGAAAAGGAATCAAAAGCTCCGTGGTCTGTGTGTTTATTTTCTGCTGCGGGACAAGTCTTTTGGTATGTCTGTTTGCCAGACCGCTTATGGGTATCTTTATTCCCCAGGAACAACAGCAGGTTATTGAAGTGGGTGTGGGATATTTGAGAATTGAAGCAGTATTTTATTTTGGAATCGGTCTGTTATTTATGTTGTATGGATATTACCGTGCTGTTGAAAAGCCGGGAATGTCATTGGTGCTGACAATCTGTTCCTTGGGAACAAGGGTGGTGTTAGCCTATGTGCTTTCTGCAATTCCGGTAATTGGAGTGACAGGAATCTGGGTATCCATTCCGATTGGATGGTTTTTTGCAGATGCTGTGGGTGCTGTTTACTATATTAGAAATTATCACAATAAACTGTATACAAAAAACACATAAAAGTTAATGGGAATTTTCTTGACAAAAAGAGTAAAAAAGAGTAAAACTATTAAAAAGAGTAAAGAACAGTAAAAATATATAGAAAGAGTAAAACAGTAAAGGGAGATGGTGGTTATGCAGAATCCATTTACATTGGTTTTCGGAAAAAGTCCATTTGAATCTATAGCCAGGTTGGCTCAGACGAATGAGATTATCGATTCTTTTTCCGCTGAAATGATGAATCAGCAGATTTATATGATTACAGGTGTCCGTGGAACAGGAAAGACGGTAATGCTTAATGATATTGCAAGATATTTTTCGGCAGAAAAAGAATGGATTGTGTTAGAATTGAATCCGGATCGTAACCTTTTAGAAAGCTTTGCAGCAAAACTTTATGATTACAAAGATATGAAGGATTTGTTTATGAAAGCAAAGATTGACTTGTCTGTTTTGGGGATTGGAGTTTCAATAGAAAAGGCGGAACCATTTTTTGATATTGAAAATGCAATCGAAGCTATGCTGGAGATTGTTAAGAAGAAAAATAAACGGGTGTTGGTTACCATTGATGAAGCAACAAGTAATGTATCAATGAAAGTTTTTGCCAGTTCGTTTCAACTCTTTGTTCGGAGAGAATTTCCGCTGTTTTTATTGATGACAGGGCTTTTTGAAAATATCGATGCATTACAGAATGAGAAAAATTTAACATTTTTATACAGAGCACCGAAAGTGAAATTAAATCCTTTGGATAAAGGCGCAGTGAAAGCAAAGTATCAGGAGATATTTTCATTGGATGACGAAAAATCGTTAGAAATGGCCGATTTGACAAAGGGCTATCCATTTGCATTTCAGGTTTTAGGATATTTGACTTGGCAGAAAAATGGTGATTACAAGAGTGTTATGAATGAATATAGGCAATATTTAAGCGAGTATGTGTATGATAAGATTTGGTCTGAGTTATCGAATAAGGACAGGAAAATCTGTTATGGTATCGCAAAGTCTTCTGATGGAAAAATAAAAGAAATTCGCAATGTGTTATCATTGAAAACGAATGAATTTAATCCGTATAGGGATCGATTGAAAAAAAGAGGATTGATTGATACGGAGGAACGTGGTTTTGTACATTTCACTTTACCAGAGTTTGAGCAGTATGTATTAATACATTACTGATACTCGAAGAGTGATTGGAAATAAGTGAAAAAAAGAAAATAGGAGGAGTATATTATGGCATGTTTTATAGCACCAATGGTTGAGGGAGCTGTTGTCAGCATTGTAAAGAGACAACAGAAGAAAAAGGAAGAGACGGCATTGCATTTAGAAGGTCATGAGGAGCAGGCAGAAGTGATACCAACTGTAAGCGTAGAAGGAAAAATTCCATTTTCCAGAAAGTTAGGATGGCTTTCGAATATGCTCTGGGGCGGAAGTTTTCTGCTTGCCATCGAGCATATCTGGCATGGTGAGATTGTACCATGGGCACCATTTTTAACGGCGATGAACAGTACAGAAGATACCATAGCCATGCTTCAGGAGATTGCTTCTGTGGGAACTGCAATGGCGTTGTTGATTACTGCAGTCTGGGGAGTGATGCTTGCGGTAGTTCATGCTTTTGAAACAAAGAAGGAACAGGATATTTCAGTCGAAGTGGAGGGGTAAATATGTGTTTAGTGATTACCACTTTTGCGGCAGTGATAACCACTGCGGTCTGGTATTTTAAAATGCCACAGAGTGAATATCTGCTTGGCCGGCTGGCACTGATGTACTGGGGCGCAGCTTTGATGTGGTGCGTGGATGGATTCTTCTGTGTGGCTGAAGGCGAAAGTTTTCTGGATTTATCCATGAATGATGCGTTGTTAGGAGTCGTTGTTGTTCTTTGTGGAGTGCTTGCATGGATTGCAATGGTTCTTTTTAAGGATCCGAAAAAAGTTTTATTAAAAAGATAGATTATTTTTTATAAAATCTTCATAATATGAAATTCCATTCTTATGTTATCGTAGGAATGGAATTTTTTTGTTACAGAGAATTTCGCAAGTAAAACTTTTTTGGAGTGATTTTGAGAAAAACTCACGTATAGTATAATAGATATATATATCAATACGAAAAAGGATAAAAATATGGAAGACAAAAAACTAATACAATTAATTGAGAAAAATCCGGATAAGGGAATCCAAAAAGCCATGCAGTTATATGGGAAGGCAGTTGATACAATCTGCCGTTCTGTTCTACAGAGGTATGAACAGGGATTGGTGGAGGAGGCGGTATCAGACACCTTTTTCAAACTCTGGAAGAATAGCCGGCAGTTTTCCACCGAAAAAGGGACATCATTAAAGAGCTGGCTGTACTCTATAGCCAGAAATACTGCGGTAGATATCCGGAGGAAAAATGGAGGTGTTTTCGTTTCTTTAGATGATGAAATGGAGACAGAGCCGGTTTCAGACATTTCCATAGAAACAGAGATTCAGAAAAGAGAAGCAAAGAGGCTGTTACATGAAGTCATTGAACTTCTTGGGGAGCCGGATCATCAGGTATTTCTTTGCAAGTATTTCCTGTTTATGAAAAATAAGGAGATTGCAGCGAAATTACAGATATCAGAGAAAAAGACAGAAAACATATTATACAGAGGAAAGGCAAAATTAAAAGAGTTGCTGAAAGAAAGGGGAATGACCTGTTATGAAGAAAGATGAGTTTTTATATGAAATTATGGATGAGGTAACAGTGGAAGAAGCAGAAATGTTAGACAGCCTGGTGGCAGGAGAAGAAAAATCCTTCTTCGGATGTTTGGGAAGAAAGGAAAAGAAAGAGTGGAAGAAAATGAAAAGTTTAACAATGGACAAGATAAATGGTCAAATGAAGGAAGAGCGCATATCAAGAGTTTCTTTATTTGGTAGACGACGTATGGTTCTTCTTGCTGCCGTATTGGTTATGCTGCTGGGAATTGCGGCCGTTGCAAAAGAAAATGATTGGGATATTGAAATGGCGGAAAGAATCGGTTTTCCCAGTGCAATGGAGAATCTAGAGGGAGGATATGTACGGATTGATAAGTCTGTTACCCAAAATGACATCACTATAACTGCAGTGCAGTCGATTGGGAGCCAGAATTGCCAGTGGATTCAGTTTGATACCAATGTTCCTTGGGAAACAGGCGAAGAGGGCTACTATGTATTTGAAGATATGAGTATTGATATTACTACAAAAAGTGGAAAGAATATAGGTTATGGAGCGGGATTATATAGTTATGATAATAATGGATATGTGTCATTTATGCTGGATGTCAGTGGGTATGAGAAAATAAACCGGGCTAATATGCATATCAGTTTGGGAAGGTTAAAACAGTATGAAAATGAATATCTGGAAGGCGGTATTTTACTGAGTGAAGGATTGTGGGAGTTTGAGTGGAAAAATTATTATGCGGCAAACACAATCACAAAACATCCTTATGCTGTGGTAGATAATCTGCTGATTTATAAGACGGAATTATCACCAATATCCATTCATTTAGAGGCAGTTGGTTTGCCGTCACAAGAGCATGATTATTTGACCGTAGAGTCTGTTACACTGCAGGATGGTACGACAGTTGCCTGTCAGGAAGCCTCTAATCATGGATGTACAAATAATACCTTTTATCATAATTTAAATCTTTTCGAGCAAAGCATTGATTTGGAAAAAATACAGAGTGTAACCGTTAATGGAAAAGAGATAACACTGCGCTAAAAGAGTGCAACACTATAAAATAACGAAAAATATGCAAAAAACCTTGACTGTACCCCTGGGGAACGGTGTATAAGTAAGGGGAAAGGAGAGGCAGATATGCAGATTAAAGACGTGACAGAGAAAACGGGTTTGACCAAAAAAGCAATCCGCTATTATGAGGAGTGTGGATTTTTTACTCCGCCTAAAAAAGAGAATGGATATAAAGATTATCAGGAGAGTGATATTGAGCTTTTATTGCAGATAAAGAAACTTCGGCTTTTGGATTTTACCATACAGGAGATTAAGGACTATGTAGATGGAAGAGAAGAGGAGGTGATAAAAGAAAAGATTGCTCAAAATGAATCCCTTATTCAGGAGATGGAATCACATAATCAGAAACTACGGGATATGCTGAAAAAAGAGTTTGACTTGGAGAATGTTATCCGGAAAAAGCGGGAGGCACAACTGCGGATTGTATGGGGCAATTGGATATTTGGATTGTTTAATGTATTACTTTTTCTGCTGATTCTTTTCTTGTGTATAAAGAATCCGGAAAAGATTGTCAGATTAAATGAGGAATTTCTGTTTGGACTTTGCGTGGTGCTTTCTTTGGGGGTTCAGTGCCTGCGGGGGAAAAAATTGAAAAAGAAGGGGAATATTTTATATAAGAAGAAAATTTTGGACTATGTTGTGTTGCTTGTATTGAATGCTTTTAGCTATTTAGAAAGTTATTATATGATACAGGAATTATGGATTCACAGAGGTATTGTCGATTGTTTTCATTATGGAATCAGTATTGTAATGATTTTGGCATTTATTTTGATGATAGCAGCATTGATTTTACTGGGATTTTTAGATAGCAGACCGAAAGATGTAGAGTTTGAAAAATGACTGTGTAATTGGCAGGATTTTCAAGTGCTTTTTGGCATTTTTTGCTTGTCACTTTTTGCATAATATGAGATAATAAAATAAGTTATAGGCAGGAGGATTTTTCTTGTCTGGTGCAACGTTTTCTTAACAAGAAGGAGTTTCGCTTGCGAAACTCCCCGCCTGTGGCGGGTCGCAAAAAGCGACATCTTCCTATCCGCCACAGTGCGATCCACGCGGAGCGTTTTTACTCTATAGGACGAACTTTCCTATAGAGTAAAAAAACGTTGTACTGGTATATCGTAGATTAAGTACCTGCCTCATTGACGCAGATGGAATATCAGACAAATCAATGAGGTGGTTACTTATTTTTTTATGATATACAAAGGATGGAACGGATGACCGGAAGCGTGCCGGTAGTAGAGATTTCATGCATACAACGAAAGAAAAGAGGTATTGCAAATGAGGAAAAAATATCTTGTGGGGTTTTTACTTGCGGTTGCACTTGGTGCAACAGTAATTGGCTGTGGTAAAGGAAACAAGACAGCGGAGCCTGCTGGAGAAGAGGCGGCTGCAGAGGAGACGACGGGAGATGAGACAGCTGAAGAGGACTCTCAGAAGGAAGAAGGTGTAATTGAACTTTCTATCTGGGCAGATACTGCAAGCTATGATTTGCTGAATAAGATGATTGAGAGCTTTAAGGAAGAGTACAAGGATGAAGCGGAATTTGAGATTACATTGGTTGAGAATACAGATGATGTAACGAGGGATAAACTGTTGGGAGATATCCACGGTGGTGCAGATGTATTTTCGTTTGCGGATGATCAGCTGGCGGCGATGGTAGCTGGTGGTGCGTTGGCACCCGTAGATAATCAGGATGAGGTAAGAGCTGCTAACTTAGAGGGTGCTGTCGATGCTGCGTCTGTTAATGGTACCATTTATGCATATCCAATGACAGCAGACAATGGATATTTCCTCTATTATAATAAGGAGTATTTATCGGAAGAGGATGTGAAGACCTTAGATGGGATTTTAGATGTTGCAGAGAAGGCAAATAAAAAGTTTAGCATGCAATGGGCTTCCGGCTGGTTTTTGTATTCCTTCTTTGGTAATACAGGGCTTGAATTTGGCTTGAATGAAGACGGTGTTACGAATTACTGTACATGGAATGCAACAGATGGAAGCATTAAGGGTGTGGATGTTGCACAGGCACTTTTAGATATTTCAAAAAGGAAAGGCTTTACTAGCACAATGGACGGTGAGGTGATTGAAAAGATTAAGAGTGGAGAAGTGGTTGCCTGCATCAGTGGTGTATGGAATGAAGTAGAGATTCGGAAGGTATGGGGAGATGACTATGGAGCGGTAAAACTTCCAACTTATACGGTTGCAGACCAGCAGGTACAGATGGCATCCTTTACCGGATATAAGATGCTGGGTGTGAATTACTATTCAGCACATAAAGATTGGGCGTTGAAACTTGCTGATTGGCTCACTAACGAGGAGAATCAGAAGCTGCGCCTTATAGAGAGAAGTCAGGGACCATCCAATATCAAGGCTGCAGAGTCAGAGGAGATGAAGAATGTTCCTGCCTTACAGGCGGTTATTGATCAGGCAGAATATGGTGTGCTTCAACGTGTGGGGAATAATTATTGGGCACCGAGTGAAGCATTTGGTATTAAGATGGCAGAAGGCAATCCGGACAAGAAAGATTTGCAGGAATTGATGGATGAGTTAGTTGCGGATATTACCGCATCAACTGTACAATAGGGAGGGCAGACAGATGAAGAATAAAAGAAGTTTTAGTTCCAAACTGGTTATTTTGATTCCGGTAGTTATTCTTGGAATCGTATGTATTCTGTCAAGCCTTGGTGCAGTGAGTAATATCAGAAAGGTGAATAAGAATGCAACACGGATAGCAAATGGCTATATGAATTGTGTAGCTGATTTAGGTGATGTTCAGAAGGAAACGTTGCTGATTCATCAGTTAGCGCTTTCTCATATTGTGGCTACTGATTTCGATACCATGTTAAGCCTGGTAGATAGCATTCGTGCGGAGGAAGTCATTTTAGAGGAAGCATTAGACAATTTTGAAACATCTTATGTGACGGAAGAGAATAAGGAGAGCTATAGCCAGTTAGTAGAGAATTACGAAGGATTGAAATACGAGATAGCAAATTTAATGGCATACAGTGCCGGAGGAAAGAATGAAGAAGCCTATGCTTTGGCGAATGGAGCCATTACAGAGTATTCGAATTCCATGCAGGCGGCAATTGATGCGATTCAGGCAGATGTGAATGAGAATGCAGATGCAGCAAAGAAGACACTTGCAAAGGTGTATAAGTCATCTATTGCATCTAGTGTAATTACCATTATTCTCAGTGTGGCAGCATTAGCGCTTGCAGCACTTAGTGTGGTTGCTTTAGTCATTCATCCACTTTCGAAAACACAGAAAGAGATTAAGAATATCATTGATGGAATTGATATGCGTGAGGGTGATTTGACTCAGCGTGTAAGTATTCCAAGGAATACAGAGATTGCATCTCTAGGTACTGGTATCAATACATTTATGGAGAAATTACAGGAGATTCTGAAGCTTATTACCAGCAACTCCCAGAAAATGGATCAGGTGGTTGGAGAAGTTATGGACAGTGTTAAGACCTCTAATGATAATGTATCTGATTTGTCTGCTCTTACCGAGGAGCTTTCTGCAACAATGACAGAGGTTGCAAATTCAACCGGTATTATTAATCAGAACGCAGAGGCGGTAAGGGAAGAAGTGAATCGTATTGCAGATAAGTCATCTTCTATGAATGAGTATTCTATGGAGATGAAGCAGCAGGCTGACCAGTTAGAGAATGAAGCACGTAATAACATGGAAGAGACTGCAAAGCGTGTGAATGAGATGATGCTCGTATTAGAGCAGGCAATTAATGATTCAAAGAGTGTGGATCAGGTTAATGATTTGACAAATGATATCTTAAATATTTCTGCACAGACAAATTTACTTGCATTAAATGCATCAATTGAGGCAGCAAGAGCCGGTGAAGCTGGTAAAGGATTTGCGGTCGTTGCAGACGAGATTCGTCAGCTGGCAGATTCCAGCCGTGAGACCGCGAACCGGATTCAGGAGATTAATGAAGTGGTTATTCAGGCAGTTCATAATCTTTCAGGAAGTTCAGCGGATATGGCAGACTATATGAACGAATCTATTTTGCCAGGTTTCCGTAACTTTGTAGATAGTGGTGTTCAGTATAAGAATGCAGCTACTTATGTGGAGAATGTTATGAATGAGTTTAAGGCTCAGACAGACGACTTGAAGATTGAGGTTGACCAGATTGCGAACTCAATCAACACAATTACTCTTGCCATTGAAGATGGTGTTGAGGGCGTAACCGGTGCAGCAGAGAGCACCCAGATGCTTGTTACGGATATGGAGCGTATCAGCGATCGTATGGACGAGAACCAGGAGATTGCATCCGATCTTCAGAAGGAGACTGCAGTCTTTACAAGATTATAAAAGGAGAGCAGGAATGGAAGAACAAAAGGTGCATAAACGCCGTGTCCGATACAGTGGTACACATCCAAAACGATATGAGGAAAAGTATAAGGAACATAACCCGGAGAAATATGGAGATACCATAGAGAAGGTGATTGCAAAGGGAAGTACACCGGCAGGTATGCATATTTCTATCTGTGTAAATGAAATTCTGGATTTTTTACAGATTCAACCAGGGCAAAAAGGGCTGGATGCAACCCTTGGTTATGGTGGGCATACGAAGGCAATGCTGGAATGTTTGAAGGGACAAGGGCACATATACGCATTAGATGTAGATCCCATTGAAAGCGTGAAAACAAAGAAACGGTTAGAAGAGAAGGGCTTTGGCGAGGATATTCTCACAATCCGGCATATGAATTTTGCAAATATTGATGAACTTGTCAGTGAGACGGGAGCCTTTGATTTTGTGCTGGCAGATTTGGGAGTATCCTCTATGCAGATTGATAATCCGGAACGTGGTTTTACTTATAAGTTTGAAGGTCCTTTGGATTTGCGTTTGAATCCGAAAAAGGGGGAGTCGGCGGCAGAACGGCTGAATTCGGTTACGGAAGAAGAATTAATTGGAATGTTAGAAGAAAATTCGGATGAGCCTTATGCGGTGGAGATTGCAGCAGAAGTGATGAAACGAAAACGTATTAAGAATCCGATTAAGACTACTACGGATTTTAAGGATGCCATTGAGACTGCATTATCATTTCTTCCTGAGAAGGAGAGAAAGGAAATGATGAAGAAATCCTGTCAACGCTGTTTTCAGGCTTTGCGTATTGATGTAAATAGTGAGTTTGAGGTGCTTTATAGTTTTCTTGATAAACTACCGGACGCGTTAGCACCGGGAGGAAGGGTTGCGATTCTCACATTTCATTCCGGGGAGGATCGTTTAGTAAAGAAAGCATTTAAACAGGGAAAGAAGCAGGGAATCTATAGTGAGATTGCGGAGGAGGTAATCAGACCTTCAGCGGAAGAGTGTAACCGCAATCCGAGAGCGCGGTCCACAAAGATGCGGTGGGCGGTAAAAAATGGGCTTGATTAATTTGTGCATATTTTCTTTGGAAAATGCTGTATATAGTAAAAACGGAATTGTGTTCTGTATGGTAAGCAGAACACAATTCCGTTTTACTTATAGAAAGTTTATACGTTCTTGTTATAAGCAAGTATACAGTTCGGATTATTTCTTAAGTGTGAACTTAAGTGTTTTCTTATTTCCGTTTAAGTCCGTAACAGTTACTGTATTTTGTCCCTTCTTTTTGGTGGTTACTTTATAGTAATTCTTATATTTACCGGATTTTACCTTGTTAAGTTTTACTTTTTTACCGTTCAGTTTAATGGTTTTAATGCCAACATTGTCTTTTACATAGAAGGTTAAGGATTTTTTTGTATATGATTGTTTATTCTTAACTCCTTTTATGACAGGCTTTTTCTTATCTCTTACAATCTTTAATCTTTCATTTACTGTAGCAGTATCTGCTTCTATGTTTCCTGTACCGGTATAAGCATAACGAAGAACGGAAGTGGAGTTTGCAATGGCATTTTTGTCATATTCCCATGTGGCAGAACAGCCGTCTGCACTTAAAGTTCCGTTCGTTGACTGGATTGGACGAGGAAAGGTAACGGTAATTGTTATTTTTTCAAATAATTCCTCAACAGGTATATCCTGCTGCTCAGCAGTTTTAGAGGATTCGTCATATACAGCATCCGCTTTATAAAAATAGGTGTCACTGCTCAGTATATAGGAAGGCTCTGTTTTCATGGCGTCACTATAACTCATGTTTTCCGTTTGTTCTTGTACATAGTAATCCTGACCATCAATTTTTTCAATACGCACATCATTTGAATTTTGAGTGGTATTTCCCTCACCGTTGTTATATGCGTCCGTCTTTTCTTTATTATAGGCAGTTTTCTGATAAACTGACATAGTAGAATCACCCATAGTGAAGGTCTGCTGAATCTGGGTACATCCGCATAAAGTGAAAGCGAATGAGGTTAATAATAAAAATTTGATAAGTTGTTTTGTGTTTTTCATATTTACTCCTTTCCATTCCAACAGTAGGTACAAAGATTCTCTGCCGGAATTCCAACTGAATCTAACATGTCGTCTAAGCGGTTAAAGCGAAGAGTTGTGAAGTTCAGTTCTTTACGAATCTCCTCAACCATTGCTTCATATTTAGGTGAATCCGGATCTGCATATTGCTGTAAAATCTCATCAGAAACGTCTTCAGTGCCCTCTAACTGAGCAATTACCCGTCGT
This sequence comes from Clostridiales bacterium, assembly GCA_029012085.1. Lineage (GTDB taxonomy): Bacteria > Bacillota > Clostridia > Lachnospirales > Lachnospiraceae > CAG-590. The sequence goes on along the minus strand of JAQXLK010000156.1, from coordinate 26,009 downwards.
GTAATCAAATCCATTTCGGATGAAGAACGGGAGAAATTCAAATATTTACATCCGTATATTAATGGTGGACAGGCTGGCCGGATATGCACTTCCTTTGCACCACTGTCATATAAAAATTCTGTAGTTTCCCTAAGCTGCGTACCACGTACAATGGAGTCATCAATCAGCAGCAGACTCTTGTCTTTAATTAAATCGTGAACTGCAATCAGTTTCATTTTTGCTATCAGATTACGCTTGCTCTGAATCGTTGGCATAAAAGAACGTGGCCAGGTAGGTGTATATTTAATAAATGGTCGTGAAAAGGGAATACCGGATGCGTTGGAATAGCCAACTGCATGAGCAGTTCCGGAATCCGGTACACCGGCTACGATATCAGGCTTGACATTGTCTCTCTTTGCCATTGCTTCTCCACAGTTATAACGCATCTGCTCCACGCTGATGCCTTCATAGGAACTGGATGGATAGCCATAATATACCCAGAGGAATGTACAAATCTTCATATCCTTTCCAGGAGCGACCAATACTTTACAGTCCTCTGCGGTTACAACATCAATTTCACCAGGACCTAATTCTTTATAGTCTTCATAGCCAAGATTACGATATGCAAAATCCTCAAAAGTAATACAGAAAGCATCTTCTTTTTTACCGATAACTACAGGAGTTCTGCCGTATTTGTCCCGGGCTGCATAGATGCCCTTCGGTGTCAGAACCATTAGGGACAAAGAGCCATCAATCAGCTCTAAGGCATATCGGATACCCTCAATTAAATTCTCTTTCTGGTTGATGATTGCCGCTACAAGCTCAGTAGGGTTGATATCTCCCCCACTCATCTCTAAAAAGTGGGAATTATTATTGGAAAAAATCTTTTCTACAATCTCATCCGTGTTGTTGATTTTACTGACAGTTGTAATGGCAAAGGTGCCATGGTGAGAACGTACAATCAGTGGCTGTGGTTCATAATCAGAAATACAACCGATGCCATAGTAGCCCTTCATTTCCTGTACATCTTTGTCAAATTTGGTACGAAATGGTGCATTTTCAATATTGTGGATGGAACGATCAAAACCATTCTCTCCATACACTGCAATACCACCGCGTCTGGTGCCTAAGTGGGAATGGTAATCGGTTCCAAAGAATAAGTCAAACATGCAGTCATCTTTTGCTGCAACTCCAAAAAATCCGCCCATTTTATTCTCCTCTTTTTTATAAATTGTTATGTGGGTGTCGCTGACACATCACGCTAGTCCTATTGTAACAAGCATTGCGGTTTGTGACAAGATATAATTGGGGATTATTATGGTTTTTCATTGACAAACATATGACGGTGGAATACAATTACAAGGTTGTTATAGATTATAATAAGAGGGATGGAAAAGGAAATGGAACAAAAGAAAGAAAAATTGCAGCCGAAAATCTGCAAGACAATGAAGGAGTACACAGCAAAACAGTTTGCGAAAGATGTGGTTGCCGGTATTATTGTTGCAATCATTGCATTACCGTTATCGATTGCGTTGGCACTAGCCTCCGGTGTGGGTCCAGAACAGGGTATTTATACTGCAATTATTGCAGGTTTTTTGATTTCTCTGTTTGGTGGAAGCCGGGTACAGATTGCAGGTCCTACTGCTGCATTTGCAACGATTGTTGCAGGTATTGTGGCAAAGCAGGGAATGGAAGGTCTGGTACTTGCCACCATTTTAGCCGGTATCTTTTTGATTTTGATGGGAATTTTCCGTTTGGGGAATTTGATTCGGTTTATTCCATATACGATAACTACCGGATTTACAGCAGGTATTGCGGTGACAATTTTGATTGGTCAGTTAAAGGACTTCTTTGGTATTACCTACCTGAATGGGGAAGCTCCTGTGGAAACCATAGAGAAGCTTGAGGCTATATCAGCTAATTTTGGTACCCTAAATGTACAGGCACTCATCGTAGGTGCTGTATGTCTGGTGGTATTGATTATCTGGCCATATATTAACAAGGTAATTCCTGGTTCGTTGATTGCAGTCATTGTTGGTATTGCTATGGTAAGTGGCTTGGAAATGGAAGTAAATACAATTGGAGATTTATATACTATCAGTAATAAGCTTCCAAGTCTTACGTTACCGGCAATTTCGTTAGGAGCCATTCGGGCTGTTTTACCGGATGCCGCCACAATCGCAGTGCTGGCAGCCATTGAATCGCTGCTTTCCTGCGTAGTTGCAGATAGTATTATACATTCCAAGCATAATTCGAATATGGAGCTTGTGGCACAGGGAATTGGTAATATCGGTTCTGCTTTGTTTGGCGGTATTCCGGCAACGGGAGCCATTGCAAGAACTGCTGCAAACATTAAAAATGGTGGGCGTACGCCGGTTGCAGGAATGGTACATGCCATTGTGCTTGTTTTAGTGCTTGTGCTGCTTATGCCGTATGCGGCGCTGATTCCGATGCCAACTATTGCAGCAATCCTTTTTATGGTAGCCTATAATATGAGTGGCTGGAGAACCTGCGTCCATGTGGTAAAGACTTCTCCAAAGAGTGATATTACAGTTATGGTACTGACATTTGTTCTGACTGTTGTATTTGATTTAGTTGTTGCAATTGAATTTGGTATGGTTTTAGCATGCATTTTGTTTATGAAGCGTATGAGCGATGTAACAAATGTGGAAAGCTGGAAGTACATTGAGGATGAAGATGATCCAGATGCCATTGACCTTAAAGTAGTACCGGACAATACATTGGTATATGAAATTAGTGGTCCGTTGTTTTTCGGAGCAGCAGACAAACTGCTTGCTATTTCTATTGACAAGAAGCAGAACTGCTTAATTCTTCGTATGCGTAGTGTAAATGCCATTGATGCCACCGCAGTACATTCCATTGAGCAGCTCTATGAGAAGTGTGAAAAACGTGGAATTACCCTTGTGTTATCCCATGTAAATGAACAGCCGGAGCGTGTTCTTCGCAAGTCTGGATTATACGAGAAGATTAAGGAAGAAAATATTTGTGTTCATATTGATGATGCGTTGGAGCGTGCGGCAAAGCTCCAAGAGTAAGGAAGTTTTTGTGTGGATATATTTTTTAAAAGGCTGCCGCTTTCATGATTATTAATCATGGGGCGGTAGCCTTTTAGTATATTTTAGAACTTTTTCTCTTGTTTTGCTGCGTATAAAACAGCTTAATTTTGAAAGAACTTCGTTATATTAGCCGGAAGACTAAATTTATGAATACATTGATGAATTATACAAAATGGGAATGTATGGAGGTTATGATGAAGATAGTGGATTCGAAGTGTATAGGAGAGATACTCAGAGTCCAAAATCAGTTTTTTAGCATAGTTGGCTTAATTCGTTTACTTATTATTATAAAGTTCAGAATAAATTTGTAAATATCTAATCAACATAGAGATATCATCGGAGTTATCAGAGTGCAGAATATCACATATTGTTTTAGGTAACAGAGATAATACAGGATCAACGTCTCTTCCGAATATAATATAGTCAAGTGTACAGTCAAAAATGCGACATGTTTCGATAAGGGCATTTAAGGAAAGACTGGCACAGCCTCGTTCTACATGGCTGATATGTTTGGTGGAAACATCAAGTTTTTCAGCAAGGTTTTCCTGTGTCATTTTATGAGCTCTGCGTAAATCTGCAATTCTTAGTCCTATTTCTTTGTTTTGTTCTTCGTTCATAGATAGAAACCTCCTGTTAGTTACAGTATAAAAGAAAGGAATTATTGCATTAATAACCTAAAAGGTCTACTTAATATCAAAAATAGTATCAATAAGGTTTACTTTAAAGGATGATAATGATATAATTTTACTATAGAGCAAAGTTTAAGGATTAGTATATCAAGTCGGAATAAAAATATTAGGTATATATGCTCATAAATGCGGGAATGGAGGGGAGTATGAGGTTACAGATAGAATAAATTAAAGATTTTAGAAAATATTCGATTTCGGGATGAATGAGGAATGGGAAGCAGAGAGGAGAAGAAGAGATGAAGAATGTACGTTGTAAAAAGAGAAAAGGAGTGAGATGGATGTGGAGGGCATGGTGCTGATTGTATGTTTGAGAGGGAATCGTGAGTTAGTTTTATAGAAAAAAATGAATGCATGTTTAAGCGGGTTATTATGAAGAGAGATTTTCTGAAAACATGTGTGAATATAGGATACAGAGGAGGATAAGATGTATGAGAAAATTAACAAATTTGAGAATGTATTTATTTGGCTTGGTGGTATTGTTGACAGTAATATTTGTTTCTGATACTGCAAAAGCAGCAATACAGGATATTGCAGTTAATATGCCAATACAAGTAACAACAGCGCAGAAAGACTATCAGTTTACTCTTGAGAGACAGGGAAAAGTGGTGCTGGAATTAACACCTTCGGATGGAAATACAATGATAGGCGGTTATGAGGCAATTACATTATATGAAATAGATGAAGATGAAAATGAAGTAAAAATAATAAGTGCATGGCCTAATAATAATGGTGCCTATAGTTTGTCAACAACGCCAGTGCGGTTATCGCCGGGAAAATATATCATAAAGTATACAGGTGGGGCTGGTGCGACTGCTAACCTTACTATCCAATATGAAGAAGAGAATGCTGGAGAGTTTGAAAGCGAGAAAAATAATGAATGGAGTACGGCTAATTATATAGAGTTAAATAAGGAATATAAAGGAAATTTGCAATCCGTCGATGATATTGATATCTATAAGATTCAATTGAAACAGGCGGGGAGTTTTTATTTGAATCTGCGGAATATTGGAACTAGTGACTGTTGGAAGACTTCATTATACGTGGAGGATGAGAATTTGAATAGAAAACTGATTTCTTCATGGGAGAATACAACGAATAAAAATTCAAAATTTACCAGGTACCGTCTACCGAAAGGAACTTATTATATTAAGATTTCAAAAGGTACGGGGTACAGTTCAAACGATTATAAAATTGGAACAACCTATGTGGCAGAAAGTAGTGTAGACAGTGAGATTGAATATAATAATACGGTTGACACTGCGAATGAAATAGAAACAAATAGGGAATATAAAGCAAATATTTCTACAAATGATGATAAGGATTATTTTTCCTTTTCTTTGGAAGAAGCGTCTAAGCTTCTGATTAATGTAAAACAGGAGAATGATAATGTTACGAATGGATTATATAATCTGACACTGTATCGTAAAACTGAAGATGGAACACTGATGATGTATGATAGATTTAACACTTCTGGCAACAGAGTAAGTAAGGGGAATGAAGTAAAAGTACCAAGTGGTATATATATTTTATGTGTTAAGAATAACAATGGAAATCCAGAGGATAAGAATGATTATATAATTATGGTAGAACAGACAATAGTGGAAGAGGAGATAACAGTGCCAGATGTACCGAAGGATGTAGAAGGAGAAGCTGGGATTCCTCTTGCGGTAAACAGCACAACTCTGATTAGCAAAAAGGAGGGGCGCTATCTTTTCTCTATACCGAAGCAAGGAGAAGTGGTGCTGGAATTGAGACCTTCGGATGGAGATACAAGTTTAGCAGAGAATGATGAAATTACGTTATATGAAATAGATGAAGATGAAAATGAAATAGAGATGATAAAAGCGAGTGTCTTTGGTTGGAAAGTCAGTAGTTTATCAACAGAAACGGTGCGATTAACATCAGGAAACTATATTATAAAGTATACAGGTAACTATTATGGTTCAAATTCAACAGCAAACCTTACTATTCACTATGAAGAAACTCTAGATTTGTCAAAAGCAGAGATTATGCCAATCGATGACCAGATATATAACGGAAAGGCAATTGTGCCTGAACTTTCAGTAACTTATAATGGGAAAGTCTTGAAAGAAAATAAAGATTATATAGTGGCATATAGTAATAATGTTTCTGCAGGTACAGCATCTGTGACGCTAATTCCGGTGGAGGATGTTAGTGTCGGTGCGCAGACTGCGGAATTTACTATTCAAAAACGGGAAATACCAGTTCCGGTAGTAAAACAAAGTGAATTTATATATGATGGGTCAGTAAAGCAGGTAATATTGAGTTCTGGTGATTTCCAATATCTGGTTGCAGAAAACGATACACAGGTGAAGGCTGGAAATTATGTAGCATCTTATTCACTGGATACAAATAATTGCAAGTGGGAAGATGATTACTCCGAGGAGGTTGTTACAATACCGTGGAGTATCAAAAAAGCAAATGCAGTGGTTTCCGTAAATGCAAATTATCTTACATATATAAAGACAGTTGGAGAAGCCACATTTACATTGGAGGGGATTTCAACTAATAGCGATGGAGTAATTCAATATGTGGTAACACAAGGAGTGGAGGTTGTTACTGTGAATGAAGCAGGGCAGGTAACACCATTAAAGGAGGGAACTGCTGTCATCAGTGTAAGTGTACCGGAAACAGAGAATTATAATGCATCTGTTGTAAAAACTGTGAGTATTCAGGTAAAGACTGCTTCTGACAATCAAGGAAATACAGTATCTAACAATACGGATCAGATTAAAAAAGTTGCATCTACAAAAGCGAAGATAAAAAGTGCAGCAAATGTTAAAGGAAAAAAAATAAAGTTAACATTGAGTGGTCTTTCAGGATGTAACGGTTATCAAGTTCAGTATAGTACAAAGAGTAATTTTAAGTCATCAAAAATAAAGACGACAACCAAGAATTCTATTACTCTTACAAAATTGAAAAAAAACCAAAAGTATTATGTGCGAGTGAGAACTTACAAGCATATAGGTAACAGTATATACTTTGGCAAATGGAGCAGTAAGAAGTCAGTAAAAATAAAAAAATAGATAATTATAACTAAATATGGGTACAATTAGGTAGGACTAAATCTGTTCTTGAATTTAACATGATTCAATATGGTTATAGTCCTACCTTTTATTATAAAAAGATTATCCTTGATAAAAAGAAAATAAAGTGATATATATATGGAAAAAGGACTTGATAAGGAGGTGGAACGGTAAGGATGGGTCATTTCCCATTCACCAAAGTGATTTTGCCGGAGTCTGATATCCGCAACAGTAACAGGATATAGTGGTTTTGGTGGAATGTAACGTAAGAGTGATGGAGAAGTATAAGTAAAAAAGGAGTTAATTTAGTATGAAACAAGTATGGAACAAGAAAGCGAAGCGTCTCGTGTCGTTGTTTTTGGCTGCGGTGCTTGTCTTGGGCTTAACGGACGTTGGGACTTTGACGGTCTCTGCTGCTTCAACAGACAAGGGAAGTTTGGATTTGGGAAGTTTTTTCAGGGAATCAAGAGAAAGTGGTTCGTTTGCAAACGCAACCGGAAATGACAGTAAACCTTATAAAGGAATCGTTATTTCCTATACAACAGATAACGGAGGTACAATCACACTTCCAGACGTAACCGGATATACATATGAGACTTCACTCAGTACTGCCAATAAGTCAGAAGTTATTAATCTGACAACTGGTAAGACTGCGAAGGAGATTGCTGAGACTTATCTTAGTAAGGTTAAATTTAATGGCGGTGCTTTGGGTCAGAGAGTCAGTATCATGTTATTTGAGGAAAATGTAAAATATCGTACTTTTTACTGGGAGGAAAACAAGCATTATTATCAGTATGTACCATATGGCAGCTCAGATGACAGAACATGGACACAAGCTTATGATTGGGCAAAAGAGAAGACGTTTATGGGACGTCAGGGTTATCTGGCGACGGTAACTTCTAAGGAAGAAGATTTGTTTATTTATCATACTGCGAATGTGGTTGGGTGGCTCGGTGGAACCCGTATGGAGACTTATTGCAGTGCTAAAGGAGATTTAAAGGCTTCTACTGCAAAGTCAGACAAATTTAACATTACGGATGAATCGCGACAGAATTTGAGCGCAGCCAAAGAATGGTATTGGGCATGTGGACCGGAAGCAGGAACGGTATTCTATAATACAGCAAAGTATGATGAGAGTAATGGCGCTAATGATAAGTACAATAACTGGAATTTGAGTAATGAGGATAATACAAAGGAACCAAATAATACAGTAACTTATGGCGGACATTCTGAAGAATGTCTGACTACATTGACAATTGGTCAAGGTGCAGGAACGGGTTCTTCACTTGCTTATTCATGGAATGATATTTCATACCAAAATCAGACTGAACCCCAATATCGGGATACATATGGAGCAGTCGGATATTTTGTAGAGTATGGAGATAAAACAGAGGGCAACAGCGATATTGATCCGACAACTGTAAGTGATGTTGAAGTCCAGGCGGATATTCCAGCTCCACGTGACATCATATCAAAAGTAGATGTTACAGACATCACTGCTCCGCAGGGTGGTGTGGCTTTCGATACAGAAGCGAGTGTAAGTCAGGCGCAAGTATCGGTTGTAGAAGTGAAGTATTATGATGGTGATGCGGTGGTAACCACTCCGAATGCAGATTATAATAAACCATATAATGTTAAAGTAAAGGTGAAAGTTAACGACCCGACAAGTTATGAATTTGCCGGTACTGTTACAGGAACTGTGAATGGACAATCTGCTACTGTAACAAAGAATGAAGATGGAACTCTTACATTAGCATATCAGTTTCCAGCAACAGAAGGAAAAACTGTGACTCATACAGGTAACAATAAAACCGTACGATATGATGGGAATACGATTGATATTACTTCTTTATTTACATTAGATGGGAATGCAGGTGTAGCTTCTTATAGTATAATACAGAAAACAGGTGAGGGAACCATAGGTACTGGTAACAAACTAACAGTTACGAGTGTTGGTGAGTTTGTCATCAAGGTCAGTACAGAAGCACTAGGTGACTACAAAAAAGGAGAAGCAACTGCAAAGTTAACAGTAGAAAAAGGAAACGGTACTGGGGTTGTTGAGGCACCAGATAGTCGTTTCGGTACGGCTTATAATGTTGAGTATTCGAGTAGAACAAACGGCACAGAAAATGTCAGCCTTGTATATTATGATGCCAGTGGAAATGAATTAAGGGGAAAGCCGACAGCAGTAGGAAGTTATAAAGTAACGGCAACATTTCCAGAAACAGATTTGTATAACGCTTATGTAGCAAGTGATAACTTTGAGATTTATCCGGCAGATGATACAGGTTTGAGGATAACCAATGCTCCATCAAAAGATTATGATGGACAACCGGTAGGGAATCCAACATATACCGGTGAACCACAGGGTGCTACTCCTATAGCAGAGTATAAGAAAAAGGGAGATCCGGATAGCAGCTATACAGAGCAGCCACCAAAGGATGCCGGAGAGTATCAAGTGCGTGTGCGCATACTTGATGAGCAGGCAGGAGGAACGTCGCAAACTTCTGAACCTGTGGACTTTACGATTCGTCCAAAGCAGGTAACGGCTACTATAACAGTACCAAATAAATCATATGATGGAACAAAAAATGCAGAAGTAACTGCGTGGGTTCCTACCGGAATTGAGGGAGAAGAACTTAATATAACCGGAGTAACAGGAACATTTGAAAATCCAAATGCAGGAACAAATAAGCCTGTAACGATTGACAAAACGAATGCAGAGGTAACCGGAAAGTCTGGAACCAATCCTGCTAACTATGAGGTAATGTATCCGGATAATGTTACTGCAACGATTGAAAAAGCACAGGTTACGGTTAAGGCAAAGGATGTAACGCTGACAAAGGGAGATGCAGTTCCGACAACATACGAATATACAGTAGAAGGCAAACCGGAAAATGGTGCAGAGCTGCAGGGAATTAGCTGCAGCTGCAGTGCAACGCAGAATTCGGAAGCTGGAGAGTATGATATTATAGTAACGGCAAATAAAAATGTTAACCCGAATTATCAAATTACTGTTCAAAATGGGAAATTGAAGATTACAAATGGAGCAGCTATTGTAATCACTGGTGATCTTTCAAAGGATTACGATGGACAACCGGTTGGAACCCCAACGTATACCGGTGAACCACAGGGTACTACCCCTATAGCAGAGTATAAGAAAAAGGGAGATCCGGATAGCAGCTATACAGAGCAGGCACCAAAGGATGCCGGAGAATATGAAGTGCGTGTACGCATACCTGCCGGCCAGGAAGGTGAAGCAGATAAAACTTCTGCTCCTGTAGAATTTACGATTCGTCCAAAGCAGGTAACGGTCAAAGCAAAGGATGTAACGCTGAAAAAGGGAGATACAATTCCGACAACATACGAATATACGGTAGAAGGAAAACCGGAAAGCGGTGAAGAATTGCAGGGAATCAGCTGCAGCTGCAGTGCAACGCAGAATTCGGAAGCCGGAGAGTATGATATTATAGTAACGGCAAATGAAAATGCGAACCCGAATTATCAGATTACCGTTCAAAAGGGAACATTGAAGATTACGAAGGGAACAGATATTGTAATTCCTGATGATCTATCAAAAGACTATGATGGCGACGCAGTAGAGAAACCTGTTTATCAGGATATACCGGACAATGCTACTCTGACAATAGAGTACAAGAAAAAGGAAGAGCCTGATAGCAGCTATACAACAGAGGCACCAAAAGATGCCGGAGAATATATAGCATATATAAAGGTTTCGGATGATAATGGTAATATATTGGATAGTGCTAAGGTACCATTCACCATTTATCCGGCAAAAATTACAATTAAACCGGATAATGCTACGAAGCATATCGGAAGTGCAGATCCAAAGTTCACTTATAGTGTAACAAATGGTACGAAGGCAAAGGATGATGATTTAAAGGGTATTACGTTTAGTAGGGAGATGGGCGAGACAGCCGGAACCTACAAGATTACAGCAACGGTTGACCAAAGTGCTAATCCAAATTATAATATTACAGTGGAAGCTGGAATCTTAACGATTGAAGATCACAAGAAACTACAGGGAGAGCCTGTTATTGAGAACCAGGTTGCTCCAACTGAAACAACAGATGGCTCTCATGATGAAGTGTACTATTGTGTAGTAGATGGATGTAAGGGCGAAATCAGCAGAACCAAGGTGACCGACCCGGCATACAAGAAGCAACAGGAAAAGAATGAGTTGGCAATGAATGCAGGCTTGAAGGTAAGCCAGACGGGAAGCAATATCAATGTACAGTGGGGTGAGGTTGCCGGTGCGGATGGTTATCGCGTCTATGTACAGTATTGTGGAAAGAAGTTTACTTCAAAGTCACTGAATCAGGTTAAGAGTGGAAAAGTGACGAAGATAACCATTAAGAAAGTAAATGGTAAGAAATTAGATTTAAAGAAGAACTACAAGGTATATGTTGTCGCTTACAAGGTGGTAAACGGTAAGAAGGTGACACTGGGTAAGACGATTATGGCACATATTGTTGGTAGAAAGAACTTCAAGCAGACAAATGTCAAGAATATTACACTGAAAAAGAAATCCTACACATTAAAAGTAGGTAAAACTGCTAAAGTTAAAGCAAAGACAGTCTTAGTTGACAAAAAGAAGAAACCGCTTAATAATAAACACGCAAGAGAGTTACGTTTTGCAACGGATAATAAGAAGGTTGCAACGGTATCTAAGAAGGGTGTAATTAAGGCAGTCGGAAAAGGCAGTTGTATTATCTATGTATATGCTAGAAACGGATATACAAAGGAAGTAAAGGTTACGGTTGAATAGTAGAAAACCGAAACACAAGAAGGGCAGAACCGATTTGGTTCTGCCCTTCGTTTCGTGATACAGCAATTTTTTAATTTGGATTACTGTTATTATTTGTTGAGTTATTGCTGTTATTCGTACCAGTAGTATCATTGCCTGTGTCAGCATTGCTTGAATCACCGGCAGATGTATTGATAGTGGTGCTGTTATCATTATTTCCGTTATCTGTATTATCTTCTGGAGTAACAGCAGGTCCGTCGCTGCCAATTGCCCACATATTTTTTATCTGAGAGCTCAATCGTTCAAATGGCCAGGTGATTTCGCTTCGTGCCTGACTGGCAGGGTCGTTTATAAGGAAATTATGTCCATCGTAACCACGGATTACAATATAGTGTTCATCCTGTGTAAAATCACCGGACTGCATACAGCATATAATTACTCGTCCTTCATCTAAGTTTGCCTTGATATTGCCTTCGTTTACAGACATTTCGTTGCAGCTAAGGCCAAGCTTGGCGGTTCCTTTTGTCATAAGATCCCATGAAGTTTTGTTATTTTCGTCTAAATAATTGTTTGCCATAGCAAAATCTCCAATCTTAATTGGATTATAAGCAGTATCCTTCTTAAGATAGGTGGCAGCCATTGCAAGGCAGGTTGGGGCAGATCCGCTATATGCCAGCAAATTGTTACCATAGTCTGCATATCCCCACTGTTCATCGTATTGTAACAGTAAAGGAACTTCATCAGTGGAAACATCCATCGTAAATTCACCATCGTAGGCAATGTTAACTTTCGTCAGATAATCCATCGTAAACTGTTTTAACTCCGGATTCGCTGCTAAGTTCATCAGTACACGGTCTGAGTACACTGCTGCATTATCACAAATATTTGCAAGGTCGGTATCCTTGGTAGTGGCAGCACGTACTTTAATTACAGCAATGGCAGAATCCCGGTCGGCAGGCATTTCTAAAGCAAGAATAGACTTATCTACTTTGAATTCTTCTGTTGTAGCTTCCGTAGATGTTGGTTCTATTATATTTTCCGATACCTTGTCGCTTTCCTTCTTATTATGAAAATGTTTACATATGCCGGAAATTCCTTTGATAATTCCAACAATTAGTAAAATAACGATAATCAGCAAAATACTGCAGCGGAAAATTGCCTCCTGTCGTCTTCTTTTTCTGCGGCGCTCTCTTGCGGCAAGCTTCCTTCTGCGGGCTATTTCCCGTCGCCGTCTTAATTCGGCTTCTGTTAATTCTGCCTGCGAGGAGTCATCTTTTGTAAATTCAGCTTTTGGGAATTCTGCAGCGGTAAATTCAGTCCCGGTAACTCCCACATCTGCAAAATTGGTTGCAGTAAAATCTGTTTCTGTTGTTTCCACTCCTATAAATGAAGATTCAGTAAAAGCGCCTCCTGTAAATTCTGGTTGTGAAAATTCAGGTTCTATTGATTCGAACTCTGAAAATCCAGATTCTCCGAATTCTTCACCGGTAAATTCTTCATTTTCGTCCATATATATACCTCATTTCTTTATGTAATGATATCAAGGTCTCGGGTGTACATTCGTACTAAATTCGCGCTTCGTCATGGACTCGCGCTCATTAAGTACTCATAGTATAGCATAAATTCGTGACAAAAAGAAAATAAAAATCTTAAAATATTATAAATATTCGGGAAAAAGACGAAAAAAGTTTTGTGCCACAGGGTGTTTGTTGTGGTATAGTGGAAGCATAAAAGGAGGATTTGCAATATGGGTTTTAATGATACACCATCCGGTAATCGGATTCATATCGGATTTTTTGGAAGAAGAAATGCAGGAAAGTCCAGCCTTGTAAATGCAGTTACTGGTCAGGAACTTGCTGTGGTGTCAGATACAAAAGGAACGACAACAGACCCGGTTTATAAAGCGATGGAACTTTTGCCACTGGGACCGGTTATGATTATAGATACACCGGGAATTGATGATGAAGGGGAATTGGGCGAACTTCGAATTAAGAAAACAAAGCAGGTATTGAATAAGACGGATATAGCTGTTCTTGTAGTGGATGGTACAGAAGGGGTTTGGAAGGAAGATAAGGAATTGATGAAGTTATTTGAGGCAAAAGAAGTTCCGTATCTGGTGGTATATAATAAAGTGGATTTGGGGTTAAAGGAAGAGTATTATTCCAAAACACAAGATGAGGATGGGAACACAATTTTTGTCAGTGCAATCAATAAGAAAAATGTGAACGAATTAAAGGAAAAGATTGCCCATTTCGTAAAAACGGATGATAGTCGTTTTCAGATTGTAGCAGATTTGATTCATCCTATGGATTTGATTGTTCTGGTAGTTCCCATTGATTCTTCTGCACCGAAGGGAAGACTAATCCTGCCACAGCAGCAGGTGATAAGAGATATTTTAGAGGCAGGGGCGGTTTCGGTTGTGGTAAAAGATACGGAATTGAAGGAAACACTTCAAAAATTAGGCGAAAAACCGTATATGGTGATTACGGACAGTCAGGCATTTGCAAGAGTATCGAAAGAGGTACCGGAGGATATTTTGTTAACCTCATTTTCTATTCTGATGGCAAGATGGAAAGGTTATTTAGATACTGCTGTGAAGGGAGTGACGGCACTGAACCGGCTGCAGGACGGAGATAGGATTCTGATTTCCGAGGGATGTACCCATCACCGACAGTGTGAGGATATTGGAACTGTGAAACTTCCAAACTGGATTCGTAACTATACCGGAAAGGAAGTGCAGTTTGAATTTTGCTCGGGCACGGAATTTCCCGATGATTTGTCAGGATACAAGCTGGTGGTTCACTGCGGTGCCTGTATGCTGAATGAGAGAGAAGTACGTTACCGCATGAAATGCGCTATGGATCAGGCAATCCCTTTTACAAATTATGGAATTGCCATTGCCTATATGAATGGAATCCTGGCACGAAGCATTGAAATGCTGCCGGATTTAAGAAAACTTCTTTGACGGTCTCATTTGCCGGAGCTAAGAAAATTTTTTGACAGTTTTATTTGACGAATTGATTCATAGCGTTGTATCAGATTTTTAACTTTCTTTCATAAGTGACATATAACGGGAGCCTACAAAGTCCCAGTTAATCAGGTTAAACCAGTTTTCTACATAGTCTGCACGGCGGTTTTGATATTGCAGATAATAGGCATGTTCCCAGACATCAATACATAAAAGGGGAGTAACGGTTAGGGAAAGAGGAGTGTCCTGGTTTGGAGTTGCAATAATCTCCAGTTTGCCGTTGCTTAAAATCAGCCAGGCATAGCCGGAACCAAATTGATTAACGGCGGCAGCAGTAAGCTCTGCCCGAAACTGCTCAATGGAGCCGAAGGAGCTGTTGATGGCAAGGGCTAAACGGTCTGTGGGTATTTCACATTCTACATTATTCATACCGGCAAAATAGAGCTGATGGTTATATACACCGCCGGCCTGATTACGAATAGCAGTTTTTGCTTCATTTGGTAACTCATCTGTTTTAATTAGAAGTTCGTCTAATGTCATGTTTTGAAGGTTGGGATAGTTTTTTAAAATTTCATTTAGCTTTAAAACATATCCTGCATAATGTTTATCGTGGTGAAGATGTAAGATTTCTTTGCAAAGATAAGGTTCTAAGGCATCATATTCGTAAGGTAAAGGTTCGACTTTAAATGGATACTGCATAATGTACTCCTTTCTATAATACCGTTATCCAGTATAGCGAATATTAATTATTCACTATACTAGTATATGCAGAATACAGTATTCTATTCGGTAAAAAAGGCTGTCCCACGAGGTGTAAAACTCGTGGACAGCCTTTTGTGGTTATCGGTATTGTAGTGATAAGGATATATCAGTTGATTGCAGCTAATTCGGAAAGTTCGCGCCGCATATTCTCTGTAGCTGCTGAAATTTGTTCTGTTGATGCAGCAATTTCTTCAGTAACAGCAGCAAATCCTTCAATTCTTTCGTTGATTTCAGATATGGTATTGAGTAGCGTCTGGGTATCTTCGATAATGGAAGATACAGAACCAGAAATCTTTGACTGGCTTTCACTGCTTTGGGCAGCGGTATTTCTGGAGTCAGTAGCAAGTACATTAATCTGGTCTGCTACGATGGCAAAGCCTCTGCCGGCTTCCCCTGCTCTTGCTGCTTCAATGGATGCATTTAGTGCTAAGAGATTTGTTTGGGAAGCAATGGATACCACCTGTTCATTATTGCCGGTTAATTCTTCCAACAGATTATTAATTCCGGAAAGGGACTCATTTAACTGGTTGCAGAAGGTGTTTATTTCATTCACACTGGCTGCAATTTCGTTGCTCTCTGTTGCATTATTGCTGTTGCCGGCTGCCATGTTTTCGATTGCAGCATGCAAAGTATCGAACTCCTCATTCAACTGGGCAACTGTGTTAATGATAATCTCTTGCTGCTGTTGTACTTTGTGCTTTTCTGCTTCGTTCTCATTTGCCAGCGAAAGAGCATGTTCTTTTTCAATTTCAACCTGTTTACGGATATAGTGGATACAGTTTTCTTTGCGGTTAAAACCATTATGAATGGCCAAAGCCATTTCTTCACAGGTATTATATCCACAGCAGGTGCAGTTAATACACTGTTCCGCCGGGGTATCCTTTAACATATCATGGTAGATGGATGTAAGCTCATTTTTGGATGGCTTGTTACATACGTAAGTATTAGACATATCCGTGTAGGTTCTTAAATAATCATTTAAATCCAGATCCTTAAACTGTTGGTTAAACTTTTTAAGTCTCTGAGCTGGTGTCAGTTTCTTTGACCAGGCACTGGCTTTGTTGTCTTTTTTAGACTGTTCCCGTATTTCAAGCAGTGCATAGAGTGCATTGTCTGTATTGGAAAGCTCCGGTTCTGTTGCAGTACCACAGATACAGCCGTTCGAACAGTTTAGTGCATCAATGAACAGGAATGGTGTCTGGCTTTTTTCAATTCGTTCCTTATTATGTAAAAGCCATTCATACATGTGTTTTTCGCCTTCAATCTGACGGATGAATACACTTTCACCTAAGAACCAGTATACATTTTCCTTAAGACCGCCTGGAGTTGGATAAATCGAGCCTAAACCATATTCGATCTCATCGGTACAAAAGTCACCGGAAATGTGATTTGCTCTTACGTACTTCATTAAATGGTCGAAGGTTACGTTATACTGTACAAGACCTTCATTTTCAGGCTCCATAATCTCCATTTTCTTGGCAATACAAGGACTGATAAAGGCAAGCTTGTCTGTGAGATGCAGTACCTTACGGCAGTAAATAGCCGCACACATCAAAGGACTCTGAACCGGGAAGAGTTTTGGAATTAATTCCGGTGTATAACGTTCGATATATCCGACGACAGCCGGGCAAGGCTGGGAAATTCCACCTGTAAAGTTGTTCTGGGCAATGTAGTTTAAGTAGCCCCAGGTCGTAATATCTGCTCCAAATGATACACTGATAAAGCGATTCACACCGGCAGCTTTCAGACCACCGAGTACCTTCTCATATTCCTTTGGATAATTTGCTTTGAAAGCAGGTGCAATCAGGACGGATATTTTTTCTCCCCTCTTTAATGCAGCAAAGAATTCTTCTGTATCATCTCTGAATTCTCTGGCATTGTGTTCACAAGCATCAAAACACGCACCGCAGGCGATGCATTTGTCACCACTTACATCAATTCGGTTCTTTCCGTCTTTTTCGCATGAAACATTCGCGCCGATACAACTGCAGGAGTTAATACATTTGTTACAGCCGATGCAGTTATCATTGGTAAATACTAAAGATTCTTTTGTATTCATATGTAGCCTCCTTTTAGTCTGTTAAGAATGGTAATACTTACTAATATTCTATCATAAATATAGCAAAAATTCCACTTTATGTTAAATAAAAGCGAGAAAAATATATCTTTTTTTTCTTGCAACACTAAGGAAAATGATGTAATGTTTTTTATTATGTTAGATACCCTTTATGTGTAGTCAAACAATAGTAATTATGTAAAGGTCAGGAGTGAAAAGATGGTAGATCAGAATACATTTATGGAAACAGTAAAAAGCGTGTCTGAAATTATGAAGGTGGCAGAGACACCCATGTCCAAAGAAGATATTTTGTCCTTTTTTAAGGATATGGAACTTTCAAAAGAGCAGGAAAACATTGTGTTGGAATATTTGCTGACACCACATGAAGAGGAAGCAGAAGGTGAAGGGGAACAGGAGGATGCAGAGCCAGAGCTTAATGAACAGCAGTCACAGGTTTTTAAGATGTACCTTGAGGAGTTAGAGGGACTTCCTAAATATACACGAACGGAAGAAATCGAGATGTATAATGCCCTGTTACAGGGTGATGAAAGCGCAATTGGTAAACTTTCCGGCTGCTGGCTTTCAAAGGTTTTAGAATCGGCTAAGGGGTACTTGACACCGAAACTTAATATAGAAGATTTAGTGCAGGAAGGAAATATGGCACTATTTATATCCTTGCAGCAGCTATGCGGTAGTGGAAAATGTGAGGATGTGGAGGCTGTTTTACGAAGTGCTGTGGAAGAGGGAATTATGAAATATGCATCTGAAATAAATGGTGAAATGGAAGCAGAGGAGGCAATGCTTGCAAAAGTAAGCCTTGTTCATGCTGCAAAGAAGCTTCTGAATGAGGAAATGGGAAAAGACCCTACAATAGAACAGCTGGCGGATTATACAAAGATGTCTGTAGAAGAACTTACGGATATATTTGAATTGCTTGAGGAAACGAAAAAGAATTCGAAGAACATTTCTAAAAAATAAAGAATTCTTAATTCTTCAAAAAAAGATAGGCTTTCAGTGGTCAATTTGTTATACTTGAGAGCAGCAAGTGTTGAGAAAGACTATTTTGGAAGGATAAAGAGGTGAGGAAAAATATGGCGGAAAAACCAACAATATTGGTGGCAGATGACGCAAAAGATATTCGTGAGATGCTGCGAATTATGTTAGAGGATGCTGGTTTTAATATTGTTCTTGCCAGTAATGGTGAGGAAGCAGTTAAGATGTTCAATGAAGATGTGAATCTCGTTATTTTGGACATTATGATGCCAAAATGTAATGGTATTGATGCCTGTACACAGATTCGGGAAAAAGCGGAGGTTCCGGTGTTGTTTTTGACTGCAAAATCAGCGGAGTCAGATATGGTGGAAGGATTTGAGGCAGGCGGAGTTGATTATCTTATAAAACAATTTTCCTGTACGGAGCTGTTGCTTCGGGTAAAAGCATTATTAAAACGGCCACGCATGGCAGATCGTACGGAGTCTGCAGAGAATAGTAAAATTATAATACAGGATCTTATTTTGGATACGAATCTTCAGCAGGTAATAAGAGGGGATGAAGAGATTTCCCTGACGGAGATTGAATATCGGATATTAAAGCTGCTGGCTACAGAACGCAATCATATTTTCACGGCGAAAGAAATATATGAAGCTGTGTGGGAAGAAGCCTATATGCCAAATTCCACGAATACAGTTATGGTACACATTCGGAATATACGTAAAAAGCTTGGAGATACAGGACCGAATGCAAAGTATCTGCATAATATATGGGGAAGGGGATATCGGATTGTCTAGTTTCAAAGATACATTTAAATCCAAACTTACTTGGTATTTGGCGGGATGTGTTCTGTTATCCGGTATGATTGCAGGAGTCATTGGTTATGTGTTCTATTATTTTGGAACGGATTATGTAGAAGATGTTTTCGATGATCAGGAAGTAAACAAAACCTGGCAAATACGGTATCTGGAAGATTTACAGGAATATATCAATGATAATGAAATTTCAGCTGCTAATATAGCGGAATTGAAGAATTGGACAGAGAAGAACAGTTATGTATATTTATCTGTATATAAGGATCAGCAGATTATCTTTAATTCGGACTATGCATATGTGGTACCTTTAACGGAGATGTATACGCTAGAGGATGCTCAAAACGCCACAGAAGAAGATGCGGATGAGGCAGAATCTGATGATGCGGGTTCAGAAGGACAGGAGAACTTTGGTGAGTTTGAAAGCGATGAGACAGATTATCTTTACAAGCTTTTTTTAGCAGATGGAAGTGTAGCAAGGGCAGATATTTTCTGTTATGATTATTGGAAGTATCAATATTATGTTTCTGCACTGGCATTGATGTTAGGTATATTTTTATTTGTTATTATTTTAACCAGACTGATTAACCGCAAAATTCGATATATTAATAATATCGCGAAAGAATTGCAGATTTTAGAGGGAGGCAACCTGGAATACCCAATTACAATCAAAGGCAAAGATGAACTGGCAAATCTGGCACAGGGAATCGAACAAATGCGGCTTTCTATCATAGATAATATGAAGAAGGAATATCAGATGATGCAGGGAAACAAAGAACTGGTAACTTCCATGTCACATGATCTGCGTACCCCCCTTACAACACTTACCGGATATTTAGAAATTCTCACAATGGGGAACGTGACAGATGAGGAAAAACGCAGACATTATCTGGAGCTGTCTTTAGCGAAGTCCCAGGAAATAAAACAGTTATCGGATGATTTGTTTGAATATTTTCTTATATATGGAGAGAATGAAAAAAAGCTGGAGGTGGAACCTGTACCAGCTGCCATGCTGGTGGAAGATTTAATTCATAATCAGTTTTTAGGGCTTGAAGAAGAAGGGTATGAGATTGCAGGAATTAATAATGTTTCAGAGGAAGCCGGAAATTGTATGATAAATGTAAAGTATATGCAGCGGGTAATGAATAACCTGATTTCGAATCTGGGAAAATATGCGGATAAGGATGAACCGATAGAAGTTTCTGCAAATATGGAACAGCAATATATGGTGCTGAAAATCAGAAATAAAATCAGAACGAATTTAGAACCTCATGAGAGCACAAAAATTGGTTTAATCACATGTGAGCGGATTATGCGGCTTCATCATGGTGAGTTTCAAAAGTTTGAATCAGAAGGAGATTTTGTAGTAAAATTAGTGATTCCAATGGAATAAATATAAAAAAATAGCGAGGGAAAAATATGTTAGGAATTATTGGTGCAATGGATGAAGAGGTGGCAAAGGTCAAGGAGCAGATGCAAAACGTTGACGTTATGACAAAGGCTGCCATGGAATTTTTTAAGGGAACTTTAAGTGGACAACCTGTTGTTGTAGTGCGTTCCGGAATTGGTAAGGTAAATGCAGCTATGTGTGCGCAGATTCTGATAGATGAATACCATGTAGATGCCATTATCAACACAGGTATTGCAGGTTCATTAAATGCTTCTATTGATATTGGAGATATCGTACTTTCGACGGATACATTAGAGCATGATATGGATGCAGTGGCTTTTGGATATCCGGTAGGGCAGATTCCACGCATGGATACGTTATCTTTTGAGGCGGATGCTAAACTTCGTGCTGTTGCTAAGGCAGCATGCGAAAAGGTGAATCCGGAGGTAAAGGTGTTTGAGGGAAGAGTCGTAAGTGGTGACCAGTTTATTTCAGACAAAGCGAAAAAAAAGTGGCTGGTGGAGAATTTTGCAGGCTATTGTACAGAAATGGAAGGGGCAGCAATTGCACATGCAGCATATCTGAATAATGTGCCATTTCTTATCATCCGTGCCATTTCGGATAAGGCAGATGATTCTGCAAGTGTGGATTATCCGACTTTTGAAGCAAAGGCGATTGAACATTCCGTAAAATTACTTTTAGAATTGTGCAGCCGGCTGTGAAAGGCAACAGAATAAGAAATATATTGATAGGAGACGACGAATGGAAAAAATTGCAAGTTTTACAGTAAATCATTTAACATTGTTACCGGGAGTTTATGTATCTCGTAAGGATACTGTAGGCAGTGAGGTGATTACTACCTTTGATTTGAGAATGACAAGACCTAACTTTGAACCGGTTATGAATACTGCGGAGGTTCATACATTGGAGCATTTGGGTGCAACCTTTTTGCGTAATCATGCAGAGTATAAAGATAAAGTAATTTATTTTGGACCGATGGGCTGCCGTACAGGTTTTTACATGGTCTTAGCAGGCGATTATACATCAAAGGATGTTGTGCCGTTGGTAACAGAGATGTATGCTTTTATGAAGGACTTTGAGGGAGAAGTGCCGGGAGCAGCAGCTCGTGATTGTGGTAATTATCTGGATATGAACCTTGGAATGGCAAAGTATGTTGCAAAGAAATATTATGATGAGGTGCTTACCGGTATTACAGAAGAACGACTGGTATATCCGGAATAATATGTGTAGGTTTCTTAACAATTTCTAAAGAAAAAAGAGTAAAAAAATGAAAGTTTGTTACAGAATTGTTACAAAATGTGCAAAAAAGTCTTGAAATCCGTAAAAAATATGTTAAAATAGAGAATGTTGAAAAGGAATAAAATCTTGGAAGGAATTAAGTATTATTATGAAGCATAGAAATTTATTACTATTCACATTCTTATTTGTAATATGTTTAGCAACAGGGATTTCAACAAAAGTGGACGCTGCGGGAGCAGTTAAGCTTAATCAGTCAAAGCTTGTTTTAGGATTAGACGAAGTGGAACAGCTTCAGGTTTTGAATACAACAGGCAATGTGAAGTGGTCTTCATCCAATGAGGATGTTGTGGAAGTCGACCAAAATGGTGGTGTTACTTCGACAGGCGTTGGTATGGCGAAGGTTACTGCAAAAGTGAATGGTAAGAAATACATATGTAAGGTATCAGTTGCGGATTATTCTGAAATGTCCGATGAACAAAAGGCTGTTGTTGGTTATGCGTTACAGTATGTTGGTAACAAGTACGTATATGGTGGTTCTAGTCTTACAAAGGGAACAGATTGTTCAGGATTTACAATGTCAGTATATAAGAAGTTTGGATATAATCTGCCACATAATTCACAAAGCCAGATGACTTCAAAATCAGTAAAGAAAGTTTCGATGAAGAAGTTAAAGCCGGGTGATTTGATATTTTATGGCAGCAGTAAGAGAAATTGTTCTCACGTAGCACTGTATATAGGTAATGAGAAGGTTGTGCATGCTTCAAATGAAATAACAGGTATTACGATTTCTGATTACAAATATAGAAAAACACTTGGTGCTGGTCGTGTTCTTAAGACAGAGACTTATTCCGTTCCGGAAGATGGTCAGAATGATGCTACTACAAGATATGCTATATCTAAGTAATGAACTATAAAAACAAATATAGAAATTAAAAAGACGGTGGTTTTACAGATAGCCACCGTCTATTTTTATGATTTCGCCTGTGAGATAAAATGGACTTTGATATAGATGAACGACCGCCTGAGCAATCTCTTCCGGTGTGCCGAGACGGCAGGCAGGAATGTCTTCACATAAAGATGCCAGTTCGGCTGGGTCAAAGCAGGCGTTCATCCTGGTATTGATTGCACCACAGGCAATGGCATTGACACGTATTCCACTGGGTGCCAGTTCTTTTGCTAATCCCTGTGTGAATGCATTTACACCACCTTTTGTGGCACTATAAGCAACTTCACAGGATGCGCCGCTTAATCCCCACATGGAGGAAATGTTAATGATATGTCCGGATTTGTTATTTACCATATGAGGAACAATTTGGTTGCAGCAGTTGAATACGGATGTCAGATTGGTACGGACAATGTTGTTCCAATCTTCGATGGTCATATCGGATAGTAAGCCAACGTAAGAGATTCCTGCGTTATTTATGAGTAGTTCAACAGGGGGACATTGGGCCAATACATCCGTCATCATTTGATGTACGAAATCAAAATCACCAATGTCACCAGTAAATGTAAGGCATGTGGCACCCAGCTGTTGTACTGCGGTGCAGGTGTTATCTAATTCTGTTTTATTGTGAAAAGAATTGATGACAATATAATCAAAATATTTGGCTAATTCAATAGCGCAGGCTCTGCCAATACCGCTGGAAGCGCCTGTAATGATAGCGGTTTTATTCATAGTGCCTCCTCTGTAATGAATGGTTTTTGAATATAGTATATACTATGAAAAGGTTGAAATGCAAATATATTTCTGCTATACTAACAGAATACGTGGGATTTTTGCGTAATGACTTTCTGGAAGAATAAAGGTAAAGATGATATAGGGAAGTTTAGGAGGAAATAAAATGGATAAAAAGACAATGCTTAAAGTATTTGGTGATGCGTTTTTGCGTTCCTTTGTTGTGTTGATGGGGATTACAATTATTGGTTTTGCTGTATTTTTTGTTGTACGTGTGAATGCAGACAAAAAGGAAAAAGAACAGGTGACGACAGAAGCGACAACGACAGAGGCTACCACAGAGGTAACAACGACGGAGGCTACCACAGAGGCGACTACGGAGGAGATTACAACGGAGGAACCTACGACAGAGCTGGAAGAAATCTCATCTACGGATAAGAAGATTGTTGTTTTAAATAGTACAAGTATAGCGGGATTGGCAAAACGCTGGGCAAATAAGTTAAGTGGCGCAGGATTTGAATCGGTTGTGACAGGTAACTATACAGCTGGTGCAAATACAAAGACTGTAATTTATGTTTCAGAAGAAGGCATGGGCAATGATTTAGTTGAATATTTTGCGGATGCTGAGATAAAGGTTGGCAAACCGGATTCAGGAAGCTATTCCCCATCATCCGGCGTATCATTGGATGGTGTAGAAGTTTATATTGTAGTAGGAAGTAACGATACGACTGTTCAGTAATAGGAGTATTATATGAAGGATAGAGTTCAACTGCTGGATATTGCGGTAGATATTTTATCTACCAAAGAAGCCAGCGATTTGACGAAGCAGTATATAGAAGAAGAAGGCAGTCGGGTTGTTTATTTTGTAAATAGCGGGACGCTGCTTCTTTTACAGGCGAATCAAGAGTGGAAAACGGTTGTAGAGGAAAGTGAATTGATTTTGCCGGCAACAACCAGTGTAAATGCAAGTATTGATCAGGTTTTAGGGCATCGGCGAGACTCCTTTTTTATGGAAAGTTATGTAGACTCGATTTTGGATTATGCCATTGAAATGGGATATGAGCTGCTTTTGGTATCAGAAGATGAGGAGAAGTTCATCTCCATACAGGAGAACTTTCATGAAAAACGGCCAGTGCTGACACTGAGTGGGTTATATCTGACAGAAAAGGAAGAGTCTTTAGATCATATAGTGAATGAGATTAATTCGGTAGCTCCGGATATTTTGCTGGTAGCATTGCAGGAAAAGAAACAGTTAACTTTATTGCAGGAATATCGCAGTCAAATGAACGCAGGTATAATTTTATTTACAGGCGACACTTTGTATAATAAAGCTGTGACGGAAGCGGAAGTGCCGGAATCAATTCAGAAGCTAAAGATTGATAACTTGTATAAATGGTTCCTGACCGGTGGACGAATGAAGACATTTTGGGCGAATCTTGCAATGAAGTTTCAGATACGCCGGCGTAAAAAAGAGGAAAAGTCAGAAAAGACAGACTTATAGTGGTCTGTCTTTTTCAATGCAATAACCTGTAAATGAAATAGAATATAGACAAAATAGATAAAAACATTTGGTGAAAAAGTCTAAATGTACAAAAGCGAATGAATAATCAGAGGATTATTTGTCGATTTTTTAATTGAAAAAATGAGGATAAATAGCCTTATAGGTATTTTTGAATAATAAAATAGAAAAAGAGATGTGCATTTTGATGTGGATAAATTTGATTCTGACATTTTGAACAAAGAAAATTTAAATTCTTTGTTCAATAGTAATATTTTCATTAATGGGGAAATGTTGTATTATATCACTATGATTTAGTCAGCAGAATATATATAACTCAAGGAGGAAATAAAAAATGGCTAGTTTATCACTCAAAAATATTTATAAGATTTATCCTAATGGTTTTAATGCTGTTAAGGATTTCAATCTTGAAATCGAGGACAAGGAGTTTATTATCTTCGTAGGACCATCAGGATGTGGTAAGTCTACTACACTTCGTATGATTGCAGGTCTTGAGGAAATCAGCTCAGGTGAATTATGGATTGGCGACAAGATGGTTAACGATGTTGAACCTAAAGATAGAGATATCGCAATGGTATTCCAAAACTACGCTTTGTATCCACATATGTCAGTTTATGATAACATGGCATTCGGTCTTAAGTTAAGAAAGGTTCCAAAGGAGAAGATTGATAAGCAGGTACATGAAGCTGCTAAGATTCTTGATATCGAGCATTTGCTTGACAGAAAGCCAAAGGCTTTATCAGGTGGTCAGAGACAGCGTGTAGCTATGGGTCGTGCAATTGTACGTGAGCCTAAGGTATTCTTAATGGATGAGCCTTTATCAAACTTGGATGCTAAGTTACGTGTACAGATGCGTGTTGAGATTTCTAAGTTACATCAGAGATTACAGACAACTATCATCTATGTAACACATGACCAGACAGAGGCTATGACACTTGGTACTAGAATCGTAGTTATGAAGGATGGTATCATCCAGCAGGTAGATACACCTCAGAACTTATATGACAAGCCAACCAA
>JAQXLK010000155.1 GCA_029012085.1 Clostridiales bacterium | reverse complement strand
CCTGCACATCCAATATTCGTCTGTAGTGAAACAGTCCAAGATAATCACTGTCTGCATGTCTGCTTATCCAATACATCGCAGATAATTCACTATAATTTCCATTTTTTGAGGATATGTTATCCCCAGTATTGTCCCTCAACTTTGCAATCTGCATATCAGTCAGTGCAGCGCCTGCTTGAAGCGGATAAAGCCATTCCTGCAGCTTATATTTCCGGCTTAACGGCTGGTCCTTATGCGAACTGGATAGATAGACTGAAATTGCAGCTTTCCCTTCCCCTTGCCTTAAAGAACGCAGAGTCAGAAATTTCTCAGTCATATGATAGTAATTCTCCATCAGTGCTGCTTCTGTTCTGGAATCGACAAAAACAAAGTCTTTCATATCTTTCTTTCCCAGTTCTTTTGCAATGGCTAAATGATAATTTTCCGGTGTTGCAATCAAAATCTGCACGTCTTTTCTATCAAACTCTTTCAGACTCACAACAGGGATGCCATCAATTACAGTTGGATTTCCACTGCGGTCACTTACGATAAAAGACATTACCTTGCAGTTCGGATATAGAGTTTTGATTGCATAATAAACGCTTACTGCAACCATCTGGGCACCATAAATGGCAATTTCCTTCATCCTCATCCTCTCCCGGTCATTTTAATTCTGTTTTGATACCACTTTACATCTTTTCTTGTAAAAGGCTATCCCCATTCGTATAATTCGTTCGCACCCGCATTGCTTTAGCTCCATAGCATATTGTTGCTGATCAATTTGTTCAAGACCTTCCAATGCTAATGCTTCTAATATTTGATCTATCTCTTCATTGTTTGCCAGTTTCTTTGATGCCGCTTTAATCTCTATCAAAAAACCAGGATATTCTTTCCTTTTTGGTCTTAATTGAATATCATATCTTCCATTACCCGCTTCCCTGTTGGATGTCAGTTCATAATACTGATTCATTATTGCACTCATCCCCAACAGAATACCATGATAAAACCCTTCTGTTGTAGCATCATAATAACTGACAGCCGATTTAATAAACTTTTGCAACTCCTCCTGAAACCTCTCCATATCTCCCGTCAACAATGCACGTTGCAAAACAATTGCTGTAGATGCAGTTACCATGGGTTCCATTTTCGCTAATATTTCTTTTTCATATAAAATAGTAATTTCCTTATTTGGAATACAAAGTTTGCAAATCGAATTACCATCATACAGCTGCTGCTCGGATTGAACTGTCAGGTATCCTGCCATCAATAAAAAGCTATAAATACTCGAAGGATTTCTCCTCACTTCGGGATATACAACCGAGGTGTCCACATATGCCTCAATTACCTCTCCGTTTAAGAGACTTCGCAGATCCGCAAGCACCTCATCAGAGGCATCCTTCACAATCTCTCCAACAATTTCATTACTACCTGTAGACTGCCAAAATGTTTTAGGAAAAAAATCGGCATCCACGTAATTCAACACTGACCATGGATTATAAATCTCATGATTCCCAAAATGGAAACCATCATACCACTCTCTGACCTCTTCCAGCTTATGCAAATGATCAAAGTCCTTCAGGAGCTGTATCACTTCCTTTTCCGTAAAACCGAAATATTCACTATAACGCTTCTCCAGCACAGAATTTACATTCAAATTATTTAGTCCGCTAAAAATACTCTCTTTTGCGACTCGCAATATTCCTGTCATAAATGCCATGCTCATGTGCTTGTTGTC
Source organism: Clostridiales bacterium (assembly GCA_029012085.1). Taxonomy (GTDB): domain Bacteria; phylum Bacillota; class Clostridia; order Lachnospirales; family Lachnospiraceae; genus CAG-590. Next base: position 4,215 of record JAQXLK010000155.1, on the reverse strand, counting down.
TTTCAAACCACCTGAGAGGAAATTCCTCATAAAAGAAATAACCTCCTCATAGAATCCCTTCATATACCCCTGCTGTATTGGCGTATCATATTCATCAATCAGAATAACAGGCGCAATACCATAATGTAACTCTAATAGCAGCGACAAATTTGCAAGCGTTCCCGCCCACAAAGCCGGATCCAACGTTCCCAAAAGCATCTTTTCAATGTATTGCTTATCAATATCAGTAATCTTATCGCTTTCAAACAAATCTATATGACGCCTGTACTCTGCCTGAATGACAGAATATAGATTAATCTTGGTTTCCTCCCATGTATTATATTTCACATCCTTGAAGGTAAGAAAGATTACCGGGTAACGTCCCTGTTCCGTACGATAGTTATCTCCTGCCGCCCATATATTAGTCCCAACGAAGTAAACACTGGTATCTTCTGTGGTTTTTTCAAAAAATACACGAAGCATATCCATGTTCAATGTTTTCCCGAATCTTCTGGGTTTTGTAAAAAGAGAAACCAAGGGATGATAGTCCAACAAATCTTTAATTAACAAGGTTTTATCAACATAATAATACCTTGATACCGCCATACGAAAATCTGATATTCCAATGGGCAACGGTTTCTTCCCACTTCCCACTTTTATAGTTCCTTTACTATATCTTCTGTTTCCAGGTCTCACCGCATTTTCCGGGATCTGCCACCGATATCCATCATTATAGGCGCCTTCTATACTACCGCTTTGGCATAGTGAATTTACCCTGCGCTTGGTTATTCCCCATTTTTCTGCCATTTGTGCAGATGTAAAATATTGCATAGCGATCCCTCCTTTTCTTTTTATTATAAACTGGGAAGTGGGAAATAATCAATATGATTATTTCCCACTTTTAATAGCACTATCGCCCATATTATACGCACTATCAAGTTAATTGTATAAATCCTTATAGGATACAAAATCTTTACCATAGCACAGACCAAACTGCTCCAGTTGAGCCTTAATCTCTTTATCATATAAATCACTGGTAATAATAACATATATTTCATCCCAGTTTACAACATCGGAGGGATGTTTTATCGGAATTCCCTGAAATATCCCCCCTCTCTTTTCTATATCGTTATCTAATGCATACTTAATATGGAAATAGTTGCTGCCAGAAATGTCTAACAAACCCTTTGATAGCTTTACAGCCTTTTCCCCTGTTCCAAATATTGCTGAAACTTCCTTTTGCTTAACAGAATTCATCACATTCTCTATCTGCCAAATCCTATTTTTCCATTTTAATTCCTGACTCCAGTGTTCATACCAAAATTCCCCTATTAATCGATACAATTGCTCATACCTTTTTAAATGTTCTTTATCTCCAATATTTTCAACAAGGAATTCTATCGCAAACCAAATGCAATAATATTCTTGCGTGCTATGTGCCGGTAAATATTCTCCCATATTTCCATCATATATCCAAATAATTAAATTATCATATATATTTAAGCCATACTTTACTGATATTCCTTTTTCTTTACATACATTCTGAAGTTGCTTTATATCTTCAATACTCCTCATATTCACAATAAGAATAAATTCTGTATACTGATTCTCCTGCAAATAAAAGATAGCATTATGCCTATGTCCTTGTTTGTCATTCTGTAAATTATTTTTTGTGATCTCAGTAAATCTCTTGGCATATACATGCTCTGCAAGTACAAGCTGTGGATTTATTGCAACAACTTTAGAGCCTTTAACATAGTTTGCGCATTCTATTGCTGCTGCACCACCACCAGAAGAACCAACAAAAATAATATCTGATTCTTTTATATGATACATTGTAGCTATTCTTAATACCAGTTCAGCTACAATCTGCCTATAATTAACCTTGGTAGTTCCATAATACCACCCCAACACTAAGCCTTGAAATAAATCCAACATTGGATCTGCTATATTCAACATACTTCCATTTAAAAATTTATAATATGACCATCTAGAGAATTGAGGTCTCCCTCTATATCCTGCTGCCCGTGTCCCATTTAAAATGACATATAATGGCTTTCCTTCTTTATAATGAAAGAAACATTCGAATCTAATATTATGAAATACAGTATCGAAACATCCGTTCGGCAATCTTTCTGCCATATCTAAATCTATCTTTTCGGATGCCATTTTTATCAAATCATAGTCCGCTTGTAGCATCTGCTCTCTTGCAGCATCCACCCCTTCGGCAAATTGCTCAAAAGAATCCAAGTATATTTCTTTCATATAATCAAAAAAATGCATATATAATCCTTCCGATTCCCTTTTATTCGCTCAGCATCCCCACATCAACCAGTTCAAATGCAATCACCTTCATCTCTTGCAATTTACAAACAATTTCTTCACAATGAATGTTTGTCACTGTAACCAGCACCAAATCGCCTTCTATGTATCTGTAATCATCAATAGAAATTACCGGGACGCCTTTTATTTCTTTTGGATTTCCTTCTTTACAGGTAACAAGAATAGCGATCACTTTTTCAAATAGCCCTGCCTTTTGCAAATATGTTAAAAAACCTGTAGCTGCACTTCCAGCACCATATAGATAGATTTGCCTGCAATTTTGCATCTGCTCATAAAGCTTCTCTTTTTGATATCGTTCTGCCTCTATTACACCTTGAAGAACTTTTTGTAAGGGGAAAATAACATAACCTTCCTCTTGTTTAACCTGTCTAACCAGATGATTGCTCCTTAATAAAAGCTCTAAAATATTGGTGTTATCTGGCGTAATATTATAACAAATAATATTTCCATATTCCATTTCCAAACGTTGCAAAGTTCGCTCAAATAAAATATTTAGATTATTTAGTGTGGCAAACTCTAAATTATCAAGCAGACCTTTTAGCAAATCAACTGTTTTTTTTGTGTCAAATCTTGTCGCAACATTTGGAGTTCTATAGCAGTATAATGCCTTATTTAGGAAAGTAAATCGTTGTATCTGATGCATCAACCTTACAAAAAAGGGGGGATCTTCAAATCTTCTGTATGGCGGAAAACTGATTTTCTGTTCTTTAATTATTTTTGCCTTATAAATAAAACCACAGTAGCCATAATCAAATTGAAAATCTTTATAATTTAGTACTTGTTCATTTGAAGATGTGCGCTTTACCTCTTTAAGCTCAGTATCTTCTGCCAACACCCCATTACGGAGTAACTTAATAGTGCTTCCACATGCATCAACATGATATCTGTTACAAGCTTCATACATCTGCTCCAGCGCATCTGCATCAAAAAAAAAATCATCTGCATCCAAAAATGCTATGTACTCTCCTTGTGCATGTTGTAAACCTAAATTTCTTGCAACGCCAGCCCCCTGATTAGGTTGCATAAAAATATGAATTCTCTCATCCATAGATTGATACTGCTTCAACAATTCCAAGGAACCATCACTGGAGCCATCATCAACACACAATAACTCCCACTCCTTCAAGGTCTGATGTAGAACACTGTCTAAACTTTCCGCCAAATATGCTTCACAATTGTATACAGGCATTACAATTGAAACCTTCTTCATATACTTCTCCTATTATTTATATATGATTTCTTCCAAACTCAGTATCTCTATTCCCTGACTTTTTCTCAAAATCTGCTCACTAATTGGATTATAAAAATGTCTGTTAGAAATAATAATGGCATCTAGCTTATCGTATACATCTTCAAATGCTACTATTTCTACTTCTTCTACTGCATCCCTTTGTTTTCGGACATCATTATCTATTACAAAATTAATATTGCCCCCTTGATGTTTATAGGCCTCTATAAATATCGGTGTTATTCTACCTGAACCCCAGAATCCAAGCTGCTTACCCTTCATACTCCCTGCCAATGCCAATAATTTGAATGAATATAAATTACTTAATGCTTCCATTATCATGGATCTATTAAAGCATTTTTTCTCATATGGCATAACCAGAAACTTTGAATATTGTTCTTGAACTTCACCAGGAAGGCGCGCATAGTTCATGTCACTCTTGATTCCTAATTGGTATAGTCCCTTCTCCTGTACAAATTTATATACTTGCTTCTGCCATTCTAAATTTTTACAAACAAAAAGCTGTTTCTCCAAAGAATCTAATGCGAAAACCCAAAAATAAACACAGTATGTTTCCCATAAATCAAACTTTATCAGATTATCATGTATCGCCAATAATGCCTGAAAAGCACACATAGGGTCACGCTGGTTGCTAATTCTATCCG
>JAQXLK010000154.1 GCA_029012085.1 Clostridiales bacterium | reverse complement strand
TTATTAAAGCACAGGAAGAAGTAGCAGCCACAGGGCATACAGAGGTAAAAGATGAAGCGATAGCAGCTACATGTATGGAGAAAGGAAAGACCGAAGGAAGCCACTGCTCAGTCTGTGGAGAGGTTATTAAAGTACAGGAAGAAGTAGCAGCCACAGGGCATACAGAGGTAAAAGATGAAGCGATAGCAGCTACATGTATGGAGAAAGGAAAGACCGAAGGAAGCCACTGCTCAGTCTGTGGAGAGGTTATTAAAGCACAGGAAGAAGTAGCAGCCACAGGACATGGTGAAACTGAGGTTAGGGATGCAAAAGTAGCAACCGAAACAACAGATGGATATACAGGAGATATTTACTGTAAGAGTTGTGGTCAAAAGATAAAAGAAGGTACTGTAATTAAAGCGACAGGTTCCAACACAACAAATAATCCATCAGATGATAATAAAACCCCTTCTGATGTAAAGCAGGAGAATGTAACAGTTAAGCTACCTGAATCAGGAAAGGTTGAAACTGATACAAAGAGTAAGTCTGTTGTTAAAATTACAAATCCAGGCTCGGTTGAAGGTGGTAGTGTAGTCGATGCAGAAGTAGAATATACCAAGCATGCTGAAAGCTCTGCTAAAGTGGTAATTCCAGATACAATTACAGTTGATGGAGTTACTTATAAAGTAACAAGCATTGCACCAAGTGCGTTTAAGAATGATAAAAAGATTACTCAAGTAACGGTTGGTAATAATGTAACAGATATCGGAGAGAATGCATTCAGCGGTTGCAAAAAGTTAAAGAAAGTTGTAATCGGCAAAGAGGTTACCGATATTGGAAAGAATGCATTTGCAAATTGTTCAAAATTGAGCTCTGTTACAATTGGTTCTGATGTGGTTGCTATTAATGATAAAACATTCTATCATTGTACGAAACTGACCAAGATTACGATACCCAAGAATGTTACAAATATAGGTAAGAGTGCATTTGAGGGATGTAAAAAGTTAAAGACAATTACAATTAAATCTACCGAACTTGAGAGTGTTGGCAAGAATGCATTCAAGGGTATTAATGCGAATGCCAAGATTAGGGTTCCTTCTTCAAAATTAAAATCATATAAAAAGTTGTTGAAGAATAAGGGACAGGGCAAGAAAGTAAAAATTACCAAGTAATAGGCAGTAGTTAAAAGTGGTTATGTAGCATACTTGAATGATATATTATATATGTATAGTCGGGGATATGCCCCGAGCGCTACAGGATCATAGGAACATAACCGATTTGCTTTGTCGCAGAGAGTAGTTGTAAAGAAATGGTAAGGTGGCACTCAGGCTTAACGGTCTGGGTGCTTTTTCTGTAGAAAAATTATAGTCGTTATGATATGATAAGGAATGTGATTGATTGGAGTGTTGCTTAATGATAAATTTCAATATTCATAATATTACATTTATCAAGGTGGTAATTGATATTACCGAAGAGTAAAAGGAGAGATTTTTATGAAAAAGAGATTATTAAAATTATTATCAATGTTACTTATTTCAGCAATTATGATTAACGTTTTATCTCCAATGATGGTTGTAAAAGCAGCAGAATTTGAAGATATCGGAGAAATTCCTGTTTTGAATTATGATCAGGCTATTTTGGATATAGAAGCAAGACCTTCTAAAAAGATTAACATAATTAAAGAAGATGAAGGAAAGGTATTCAAGATTAATATTCCAGAATACTCTTATTTTGATGCTAGTTGTTTTTATAGAGTATTTTTTGGTAATGGTATATATAATGATAAAGATTGTAAGGTGAGTTTATATGGAGATTCTAATTTAAATAGTCTAATTTGTAATAATTTAAAAGAAATTCATCTTTTTTTACCTAGGGGTGATTATTATTTAAAATTAGAATCTTATGAAAAAATTTATCCTTCAGATTTTGTTTCTTACATTTCATTTTATCGAACACCTATTAAAGAATATACAAAAGGAAAAATCGAGAAAAAGAAAAATAGATATTATATTCATTTTATAGTTGGTGGTGGATATTCTACTCGCGCTTTTGGAACTTATAAATTAGGTACTTATGATATTCCTTACGAGTATTGTCAAGATTTAAATAAATGTTTTCATGGTGATTATGATAATGTTAAAGATGTTTATAAGAAGTTGAATTTTTCTGTTGAGGTAAATAAGAAAAAAGCAGATCCAATTGTAACTTTTGGTAAAACTGAAAATAACATTTTAAAGATTGAAGCTAATGGTGGAATTTATGATGTGAATAATTCAGAAAATAATACTTCTAGTAAAAAGAAAGATACCAAGAAACCAACTGTAAAGGGTGTGAAGAATAATAAGACTTACAAGAAGTCTGTGAAGTTCAAGGTATCTGATAAGTCTGGAATCAAGAAGGTTACTCTGAATAAGAAGAAAATCAAAGTTTCCAAGGCTAAGAAGGGTTACACTGTGAAAAAGAAGGGTACGTACACCTTGAAGGTCTGGGATAAGGCTGGAAATGTGAGAACTGTGAAGTTCAAGATTAAGAAGTAATGTTATTTTGTCATAGTGCAATTCTATACTTGCATATTATATTCATGAATAAGAAATAGTATTCAGGGAGATGTGATTAAGTTCACATCTCCTGTTTTTGTTGCTTGAAAATCAATTAAAAAGAAGGAGGTAGAAGATTATGGCAGCAGAAGTAGAAACAATGTTTTATGTAAGGGAAACACCGTGGCATGGATTAGGAACAAAGGTGATGGAGGCTCCGACATCTAAGGAGGCTCTATCTTTGTCAGAACTGGATTGGAGAGTGGAGCAGGAGCCGATTTACACAGAGACAGGAAATCTAATCAATGGGTTTAAGGCAAATGTAAGAGATACCGACCAGAAGATATTAGGTGTTGTAACCGACCGTTATAAGGTAATTCAGAATGAAGAGGCATTTGCCTTTACGGATGAGCTGCTTGGTGAAGGTGTACGCTATGAAACGGCTGGTTCACTGCAGGGCGGAAGAAAGGTATGGTTACTGGCACACATGCCACATGAATATATTATTGCTGGGGAGCGAATTAGCCCATATCTGGTATTTAGTAATACCCACGATGGTTCGGGTGCTATCCGTGTGGCAATTACGCCAATTCGTGTAGTGTGCAATAATACGTTAAATTTAGCCCTGAGTACGGCAAAACGTTCATGGTCAACTATTCATACAGGAGATATCAAAAGCAAGCTGGAGGAGGCAAAAAATACTCTGTTTATGGCAAATGCTTACATGGATGAACTTGGAAGGGAGTTTGAAAACCTGAGACAGAAAAAGCTGACAGATAAACAGGTGATGGACTATATTGAGCTGTTGATTCCGTTAGATGAAAATGCAACTTCCCAGCAGAAAAAGAATATTATCCGTCTGCAGGAGGATATGAAGATGAGGTATTTTGATGCACCTGATTTAAAGGATGTGGGAAATAATGCTTACCGTTTTATTAATGCAGTATCGGATTTTGCCACTCATGCAGAACCATTAAGAAAGACTGCTAATTATAAGGAACAGGTATTTTCTAAAACGGTAGACGGTAATCCGCTGATTGATAAAGCCTATAAAATGATGTGTGCAGCATAGGAAGGAGATAATGCAGCATGAAGAAATTAGTACCGACACTCGGTCTGGATAAATCAGCATGGTTAGAATACCGTAAAATGGGTATAGGCGGTTCGGATGCAGGAGCCGTCTGTGGATTTAATCCATATCGGACAGCCATAGAGGTTTATCAGGACAAAACCAGTAAAGAGATAGAAGAATTTGATAATGAGGCAATGAGGCAGGGGCGGGAATTTGAGGATTACGTGGCTAGGAGATTTACAGAGGCAACAGGAAAGAAAGTCAGACGTGCCAATGCCATGTATTTTGATGAGAACCATCCATTTATGCTTGCTGATGTTGACCGCATGGTGGTAGGTGAGAATGCGGGACTGGAATGTAAAACGGCAAGTCCCTATCTTGCGGATAAATGGGAGGATGGGAAAATACCAATGCACTACCAGCTACAGTGTTACCACTATATGTCGGTAATGAATGCCGAGGCATGGTATATCGCCGTTCTGATCTATGGCAGGGAATTTAAGTTTTACCGATTAGAGAGGGATGAGGAACTTATTACCGACCTTAGACACATAGAGGAGGATTTCTGGCGAAACCATGTGGAAAAGGGTGTTATGCCGAACCCAGACGGTTCCAAACTGGCAGATAGTGTGATAGCAGAATATTTTAAGGAGTCGGTTCCTATTACAGTACCGTTAAACGGCTTTAATGAAAAATTAAAGCGCCGTCAGGAACTGATTGATATTATCAGCCGTATGGATACAGAAAAGAAGCAAATTGAACAGGAGCTAAAACTGTATATGGGAGAAGCAGAACTGGCAGAGAATGACAGCTATCTTGTATCATGGAAGGCTTTTCACACCAACAAACTGGATGTGGAACGGCTGAAAAAAGAGAGACCAGAAGTATATGAGGAATTTAGTAAGAAAACCAGTGCGAGACGGTTTACTGTCAAAGCGGCATAGGCAGGAAGGAGTGAACAATATGGAAGATTTAAAAACAGAGCTTGCCACAAAAGCAGAGAGTACAAAAGGAGAAGTCAAATTAAAAAGCAGTATGAGTATTACAGACATGATAAAGGCAATGACACCAGAAATTAAGAAAGCCTTACCGAGCGTGCTGACAGTAGAGAGATTTACGCGTATGGCTGTTAGTGCCATGAATAACACGCCAGAGCTTTTACAGTGTACTCCAATCAGCGTTTTAGCGGCGCTGATGAACGCAGCCCAGCTCGGATTGGAGCCGAACACGCCTTTAGGTCAGGCATATCTGATCCCTTATAAAAATAAGGGTACATACGAATGTCAGTTCCAGATTGGTTATAAAGGTTACATTGATTTAGCTTATAGAAATGAGCAGATGCAGACGATTCAGGCACAGGTGGTATATGAGAATGACCAGTTCGATTATGAGCTTGGACTGGAACCAAAATTGTTTCATAAGCCTGCTTATTCTGACAGAGGAGAACCAGTCTTCTTTTATGGAGTTTTCCGTACCTCTAATGGTGGTTATGGATTCTCCGTTATGTCAAAACCAGAGATGGATGATTTTGCAAAGACGTATTCAAAGGCAATCGGTACGTCCTATTCTCCGTGGAAAACCAGCTATTTTGATATGGCAAAGAAGACAGTAATTAAACAGGCATTAAAGTATGCACCGATTAAGACGGAGCTGCAGAAGATTGTCACGATGGATGAAAGTATTAAGTCAAGTCTTGCGGTGGATATGACGGAAGTACCAAATGAGATTATATCGGCATAGAAGGAGGAAAGTATTATGGATATGGAATTATTTTGTGAGGAAGTTGTTAAGTGTATCAGAAATATGGTGGACGAGAATGTCAGTGTTGATGTTAATAAGGTATGTAAAAATAACGGTATCAGCTTGTATGGTATCGTAATCCGCTATGGAAACGAACAATGTAGTCCTAATATTTATATGGAAGGGTATTTACAGAAGTATCAGACAGAACAGGTGAGTCTTGATGAGATTGCAGGTGAGATACTAAGTAAGAGAGAGAAGCTGGAACTGGAAAAACTGGAGCCAGTGTCAGATTTACGGTGGGATAATATAAAGGACAAGGTTTTCTGCCGACTGGTTAATCGGGAAATGAATGCGGAGAGACTTGTAAATATCCCACACATGGAATACTTGGATTTAGTAGTTACCTGCAGGCTGTTACATTACAATGATAATGTAGGAATTGCCTCTTCCGAAATCAGTTATAATGAATTAGAGGTAATTGGAGTAACTGAAGAGGAACTGTTTGAACAGGCAACACAAAATACCGAGAGACTTTTCCCAGCAGAGTTTAAGCCACTGGTTTCCGTTATGGAGAAAATGATGAGGGAAAAGGATGTTTCTGATGAATTGATTAAAGAGGTACTGGATTTTGAGGATTTGGGAGATAAGATAAATATGTATATACTTTCAAATAAGATGGGGATAAATGGAGCTGCAACTATGCTTTATACGGACATGCTAAAGAATATAGCAACTCAGTTAAAAACAGAATCTCTTTATTTGCTCCCTTCATCGGTGCATGAGTGGATGATTTTACCTGAATGGGATGATGTCGGATATTTGAAAGAAATGGTGGCGGATGCAAATCGAACTGCAGTAGCGGAGATTGATTTACTATCGTATCATGTGTATCGTTATGATAGGAATACCGATATGGTAGAGATTGCGGCATAAAAAATGAAAACGGAAAGGCTGTGGAAATCACTGCAGTCTTTCCTAAGTATAAAGTGTCTGAAAAGGTGTACCTTTTCGGTCAGCAGGAAAATGTTATATATCACAGTAAAAAAGAGTTCGTAAAGGTTGGGTAAGAGTTTGCGGATATATCCGTAAATACATACCACCTTTACGGACTTTTTTTGTTGAAAGGAAGGTTTGTATGGAGAATAGAAAATTTGGATATGCAAGAGTCAGTTCCAAGGAGCAGAACTTAGAACGACAGATTCTGTCACTCTCGGAATATGTCAGTGAGGAAAACATTATTGTGGATAAACAATCGGGAAAGGATTTGGAACGCCCAGGTTATCAGGCATTAAAAGGTCCAATGGGATTACGTTCAGGAGATACCCTTTATATCAAATCCTTAGACCGATTATCCAGAAATAAAAAGGATATTAAACAGGAGTTACAATGGTTTATGGATAATGGTATCCGTGTTATGATTCTGGATTTGCCTACATCTATGGTGCAGGTTCCTGTAGGACAGGAATGGATAATAGATATGATTAACAATATTCTGATTGAGGTATTGGCGAGCATTGCAGAACAGGAGAGAGAAACCATAAGAGAACGGCAAAAGGAAGGAATTACTGCAGCGAAGAAAAAGGGAAAATACTTGGGAAGACCGAAACTAGAAAAGCCAGATAATTGGGATGCGGTGATTGAACGTTGGAGATGTGGGGAGATTACTGCGAAAGAGGCCATGCGTGAAGTTGGATTGAAAAAGAG
>JAQXLK010000153.1 GCA_029012085.1 Clostridiales bacterium | reverse complement strand
CGCTTTGCAATGCACGATTGTCCGCTTCACACATGGACTGATGTCCGGATATATTTTCACACTCTACATCTATGAGTATACCATAGACTGCATCGTCTGCGTAGTTGACAACGGTAAATTCAAGCACTTCTTTTGTTTGATTACGATTAAAAAAATCGACCTGTGCATTGGTTTCAACTGATGCGCCTCCAAAAACAACATTCGACAGCTCCGTTTTTCTGACTAATGCTTCCAGTAAGTTGATGTCTGTTCCGACACTCTTAATCTCTACACCTGCAAATTCTGATGCATCAGAACTTGTGACAGAAAGTGTTTTTGTTTTGCCATCTATTTTATATTCAAATACAACTTCATTCAGATTCTCAATCTGCGCAAGAAAAATATAAGCATACATCTTCAATCTTTCTTCAAATGCTTCCTGTCTGTCTAAAGAAAAATCATTTTCAAAAATCATTTTCCAGACATAGGGTTCCTCTGATGTCTGAAGTTCATTTGTAAAACCTCCCGTATAAGCAGTCATATTTAATGCATTTACGATTTTCCCATTAGAAGGCATGTTCCCAATATACGGATTATAGACTGCATACAGAGCAGAAGTAAGTGGTGAAATCGCCTCCCCGTTTGCCCAGATAATTCTGTCACCGATCCATACCTGACGAATCTTTTCGGATGCAACATATTTTTGATTTGCCGTCGTCTTATAGAAAGAGCTCTTTGGCACACAGCGCACCGATATTTCTACCACCCCTTCTGCTTCACTGATATCAATTTTCTGTATTCCCTGCTCGGAAGTGGTATTTACTGCAACCGACAATTCTGCATCGGAAACATCAAGATTGTACGCAAGATAATCTGTATTCATATATTGTCCTGCCAAATAATATCTTGCACAAAATACCATCACAGCAATTGCCCAAACAATTGCTGCGCAAAGAATGATATGTTTTTGATGCCTTTTTTTCGTTTTTTTCAGAAAGTCAATTTCCTTTTTCTCTTTTTCTGCAACTTCCATATCCGGAGTTTTCATCTGTTCGAATACATGTTTACATTGTTCGCACTCCCTAAGATGCATCTTTACTTCTCTATTGGTAACATCACTGGTAAGTTCATCTATATAAGACGGTAATAGGTCTTGTATCATTTCACATGGAATTTTACTCATTCTTTTCAACCTCCTTTTTTAATCGTTCCTTGGCTCTGTAAAAATTTACCCGCGCCCAGTTCTCCGTCTTCCCCATGATCTCACCAATTTCTTTAAAGGATAGACTTCCGAATATGCGAAGATATAATATTTCTCGAAAAGGCTCCGGACACACATGCAGTTTTTTCATTAGTTCTATTCGTTGCATCCGGTCGAAAACTTCTGCTTCAACGTTTTCCATGGAAAGATTTTGATAATCATCTATTGATTCTTCTGTCGGATGCTTTCTTTGATGTGCCAGCAGTTGATTTTTTGCGATTGCACAAAGCCACGTGGATAATTTGCAGCTTCCATCATATCGATGAATGCTTTTAATCGCCTGATAAAATGTTTCCTGCGTCAATTCTTCAGCAATGTATTCATTATGTGTCTTTGACAACAAAAATTTATAAACCGTTCTGGCATATGTCTGATAGATTTCATCCATTGACTGCATTCCTTCGCCTCCTTTCGTCTTATTCTTCTATCCATTAATGTCTTGGATTTAGGATTCGTTACAGTTTACAATAAAAAATGGATATTTTTCTTCTATATTCTTTCAAATCAAACCAAGCATTCCTCAATCCTTCTTTATTAACCACTGCAATCCCTGCAAAACTATGCCAAATTCCGTCAAGTGAATATAATGTCCACTATTATTTGCTCTTATCAAAACAGACTGTTCGGAAAAAGTAAGATATTCCTGCATCAATGACTGCCAAAGTTCTTCAACTTTCGTCGCAAAATCTTTTGTATTCTGTCCAAATTCCATAATTTCTTTTGTTTCAAACTCACTTCCATGAGTTATCAACACAATAGGAATTTGTGGGAAATCACCTTTTTTCTTTAGTTGACAGATTTCTTCCTCCTCATGTGCCAGGCGATATTCCTCTAATGAAGCATCATGAAGCGAGATCTTTGTTAATTCATGTAAAATATACTTTTTTGCTTGTGGGGAAAAATGATCGTAGTAATAAAAAGGGGGCGCCTTTCGCATAAGCAGTTTTATCACAAATCCCAAATGAAAAGACGCCATCTTTCTCATAATTACAAAGTTTTGTGATTTATCAAAGCCACTCTGTTTTTGTTCTTTTTCTGTTTGAAATACTGCTTTGTAAGTATTGTCCTTTGCAGATAACGGATCTACAAATACGATTCCTCTAACCCTATCCGGATACATTCTGGCAAATTGCTGTGCATATAGACCACCCTGTGAATGCGCCAAAATGATAATGCTACTTTGACATTTCAAATCCTGTAGCAAAGTATGTAGCTCTACCGCAATATTTTTGGGTGTACGCGGCTTGGATATATTTCTGCCACGTTCATATAACAGAACTGTAAATTGTTTTGACAGGCACTCCGCGATATGCCACCATTCACCTGCAACTGCTCCAAGCCCCATCTCAATAACCAAATCAATATTTCCTTCGCCAAATATGCGATAGGATATGTCCTGTCCATCTATCTCTTTTTTATCCAATAATAAACTTTTTTCCATAACCCATACCAATCTTTCCTGATATCATTCCATTATTTTTTGCACACTCTGCTTCTTTCAAAGATATCGGCAAGTGTTTCATATTCTTCTTCGGGAAACAAATTCATAAATTTCTCTAAAAATAGTTTTTCATACAACTCATGTTCCTGATTTACCTTTTTACCTAAATCCGTCAACAACAATAACTGCTCCCGACCATCCTCTTCGTTCTGTTCTCTAATTAAATATCCCCTCTTTACCAACCTGCTTACAGCCGTAACAACAGTTGTCTTTGGCAAACTCAATCTGACACTAATCTGTTTGGCTGTTTCACGCGCATGCTCCTCAAGCGATGCTAAAATCGATATATCATTGTTGCATAAAGAGAGAAAATCCTTGTATTCCCCTGATGAAAATATCTCCTGATTTATTTCTGCCAAATCATGCATTAGTCTTTTTAAATATACTTCCAACCTTTTGTTTTTTTCCACTTAACCATACCTCCCTTTTCGATAGAACGATACTCGTTCTATCATAGTATAAATTATCCTGCCATATGTCAAGTTGCACTTCCCCTATACATAACAAAAGCTCCAGTCTGCAAAAATTATATCAAACGTATAATTGATGCTACCGAATTGCCTTAACTATTTCTTTCTCATGACTTTTTGTGAATTCACTTAATTTGTAAGATCTTATCCTCTGATTTATTAATATCGGAATAACAAACCCGGTTTTTGATAAAACGGATAATCGGTTAATGATTGTTTTATTCGTTACTTTTAATTCTTTACTTACTTCTATTGGTGTAAATTCTCTCTTGTATTTTTTAATCAAAAGCAATAGCAGTTCTTTTTCTTTTCCCTTAAGATATGAGAGGCTTCCTTCGACATTTTCTGCATTTGTACTTTGTTGCAAGTCGCATACCTTACTTGAATACAACTGAACCATTCTTAGGAAATAGTTTATCCAGATTTCTGGATGTGGTGGATTCTCACGTCCTGAATAATACAAGGCGGGCAATCCCATCTGAATAGAATCATAATATTCATCAATATCATATGCAAAATATTCTTCTAACGACCCGATTCCATTAAATCCATATCCATTTATATCCATGATATAGCCAGATAATAATCTTGCAGTTCTCCCATTACCATCTTCAAACGGATGTATCGTGACTAATTGATAATGAACTATGGCGGCTACAATTAAAGGATGATCATCGGTTGTGTTTACATATTCAACCAATTCGTCTATTAATTCCGGAATATCACAATACTCAGGTGGAATATATTCTGGTTTACCGGTTTTAGAATCATACACAGCAAAAAGAACTCCGGGTGGCATTGGACCTCTAAATCCGATTTTTTCCTTTGAAGCCCCTTTTTCTACCAGCTTCTGTACATCAAGAATCAACTTCTTGGAAAACAATTCATTTTGTTTTGCCTTTTCTTCCAAATAGTTTAGCGCAAGGAAATAGTTTCTTACTTCCTGTTCCGGCTTAAGAAAATGTTTTCTTTCATCACTTTCTATTACTTCATCAACCTGTTTTTCTGATAAAGGATTGCCTTCAATTTTATTTGAAGCATAGGAACTTTTTTTCTTAGAATTCTTACGAAGTTTATTTGAAATATTTGAAGATAATTTCACAGATGAAACTTTGTATCTATTTTTGTCAATCTCGGTTATATATTTTAATATTTGATTAGATAATGTAACTTTAATCATAATATGCACATCCTTTCAAATACTATTATATCCAAAAGACCTTATAATTACCATTAAATTTTCACTATTTTTTCACTATTTTTCATTATCTATAGATAAAAATCAGAATTCTTAAATGCTATTGCAGCTTTCACTCTCCACCTTCTTAACAGGATGTCTGATTACCGTCTTCCACTTCTGTGGTGCAACCTTCCTTGCATCAGACATATAAATTTCATGATGAAGCCTTTTATCATTCAAGTCATTTACATAGCCATTCTCTGCAAGATATTTATCCATAAGAGCCACGGTTGCAGGCTCATTATCAAAAGAGCCTATATGCATAATCTGCACACAAAGCCCTTCTTCCACTGTAAGGAATTCTGCATCTGAGCAATCCATTTTCTTCTTTTGGGAAGCCGTTTGCACCGCCCAATCAAAATCAGCTTTCGTGACAAAATCAGGAAGCCGGAGCACCGATATCCAATTAAATGTATTCTTATTACCGTAATCAATACCTTCTACATCATCCTGCCACCAGAATCCCTCAAGGGGCGGCACCACATACTCGAAAAATCCTTCTATTTTGTAATCTGTTTTATAACTCATTTTCAAAGTATATGCCACAGCATAAAGCACACCAATCGCTTTTTGATAGGCGCCACCTTCTTCATTCGGATTCCCCTTGCCACGGACTGCAATATAATATGCTTTCGGGACATTAACGATCTCCGGTTTGTTTTTTGGCATATAAAACTCTTTGTATTCTTTTTTAAAATCAAATGCCATCCTTATTCCCCCTTACAATTCTTCTTGTGTGCCTTCATTTTTTTCATAGCCCAGTCGTAGTGACTGCTGGTTGTACTGATAAAATATCCGCCTATACAACTGCCGCCAACCCATGGATAAAAAGTATTTGTAAACAATTCTTCCTGCGAAAAAGTATCCAATGCTTCCATCACTCTTTTATGTGAATCCTTGAATTTTTTCAGAGCTTCTTCTTCCGAAATATTTTGACAACGATTATAAAAAACGATATTCATATCGCCATACGTTTTCCAATTGTAGCCTTCCATCAAAAACGGCTTGTTACATCCATTCTCACGATTTTGTAGCCACGCAAGCAGCAGTAAATGCCATTCATGCAAATGCATCAGCACATCGCGAAGATTTTTGTCACGCTTCCAATGCGCTTCCTTTTTCTTTTCATCAGAGCCAAAGTCATATTCTGTTTTTTTCTCAACGTCTGTCCTGCTTTCAATCATGCTAAGCAGTTTCTCATAGTTTGTATTTGCTGCTGTTATTAATTCCTCTTTGTTTTTTGGTCTTGGCATAATTTTTCCTTCTTTCTCAAATTTCTTTTTCATACTTTTTTGCAATATTGGAAGCGATTCGGCAGAGATTTTCT
>JAQXLK010000152.1 GCA_029012085.1 Clostridiales bacterium | reverse complement strand
TGCGCTTCCGGTGGGAATATCATTTTTTACTTTTCAGGCATTGTCCTACGTGATAGATGTTTATTGGAAAAGGATAGAAGTTCAAAAAAGTTTTTGGAAAGTATTATTGTACATTTCTTTTTTTCCACAGCTGATTGCAGGCCCGATTGTGAAATATAGAGATATCAGTAAGGAAATTGAAAATCGTATAGTGAATGCAGATGAAGCGGCCAGGGGACTAAGAAGATTCATCTGCGGATTGGGAAAGAAAGTACTAATTGCTAATTCGGTTGGTCTGGTAGCGGATCATGTATTTAATGCACCGACAGTGAATATTAATATTTTGACAGCATGGATTGGAGCCATAGCATATATGTTGCAAATATACTATGATTTTAGTGGATATAGTGATATGGCAATCGGTCTTGGAAAAATGTTTGGTTTTCACTTTAAGGAAAATTTTCAATATCCTTATGGGGCTGACAGCGTTCAGGAATTTTGGAGACGATGGCATATTTCGTTATCTACATGGTTTAGGGAATATTTGTATATTCCTTTAGGAGGTAATCGGAAAGGGAAGGCAAGGACTTGTTTGAATCGTATGATTGTTTTTCTTTTAACCGGACTTTGGCATGGGGCAAACTGGACATTTGTAATCTGGGGGCTTTGGCATGGTTTGTTTTTACTATTAGAAACATATCTGCCATTTATTAAGAAGCTCCCTAAGTTTATTGCAAGGGTTTATACGTTAATTGTGGTATGCGTTGGATTTGTTATATTCCGGGCTGATAGTCTGGGCAGCGGTTTATTTATGATTAGACAGATGTTTAGTGGATTTACCTTTGAATCCCAGAGTATGAGCTTTGCATTACAGCAGATGACACCATGGTTTATTATTATGGCTGTTATAGGTATTGTTGGTGCAGCACCAATCAGGGGTGTGGTTACTCGTATAAGAGAAAAAGGAGAAGAAACGAAGATGACAGGTAGGTGGAAGGTGGTTTGGATTGCTTTAAATCTGGCATCTGTTTTGCTACTTTGCTGGTGTATGATTCGATTGTCTGGAAACACATATAATCCATTTATTTATTTTAGATTTTAGGAGAGGTGCGTTTCAATGAAAAAGGTAGGAAATATTGTATATATAGGAATTTGCCTAATACTTTGTGTGCTGCCATTCGCAGGAATGACAGTTTATCGGACGAATATTACAACAGAGAATAAAACACTAGCTGCTTTTCCAAACAGGAAAAAGGATGGGAAATTAAATCAAAAATATTTTAGTGATCTTTCTGCATATTTTGAAGATCATTTTGCATTTCGACAAGAACTGGTATCAGCAGATGCAATTATTCAAAGTAAGGTTTTTGGGGTTTCAAATGTAGATACTATTATGGTTGGAACAGATGGATGGCTTTTTTATACGGATACCGTTGATGATTATTTGAAACAGAATACTATGACGGAAAGGCAGGTTTTTAATACAGTACATAATCTGTCTCTTTTGCAGCAATATGTTACTGGGCAGGGAGCTGAATTTTTATTTACAGTAGCGCCAAATAAGAATTCATTATATGACGATAATATGCCGTATTATACTAACTATAAAAGTAGCAGTAAAAAGAATATGGATATGCTAAAACCAAAGTTGAAAGAGGCTGGTATCTCCTATGTGGATTTGTTCGAAGCTTTTGAAAAAGAGCAGGAAATTTTATATCTGAAAAGGGATTCCCATTGGAACAATAAAGGAGCAGTACTGGCATATAACACTATTTTAGATAATCTGATGATAACGCATGAAACATATGAAACCGTAAAAACAATTAGGGAAAAGAAGGAATATGGTGATTTGAATAAAATGCTGTATCCTTTAAACGCAAAACCAGAATGGAATTATTATTATCAGTATGACAGCCATTGGTCATATGTTTCAAAGGAGCAGAATGTGGAAGCAGCATGGATTGAAACGGAGTGTCCAAAAGGTGAGGGAACACTTTTAATGTTTCGAGATTCTTTTGGAAATACATTACTTCCATTGTTGGCAGAACAGTTTTCAAATGCGTCTTTTTCAAAGGCTGTGCCATACCGAATTGCTGAATATATGGAAAAATGCAGACCAAATCTGGTTCTTGTGGAGAAGGTAGAAAGAAATCTGGATGAATATATGCAGAGTCCTCCAGTTATGCCCGGACCGGAAGTGAGATTAAATTCAATTGAGGAAAATGACAGAAAAGAGGATATAACACTTGTAATGTCAGAAGCAATAGAAGATACAGATTATTGGACTTTTTCTGGTGAATTGAAGCAAAATAATATAGAAGCAGATGCAAAAATATATGTCCGTTTGAACGATGGTGAAAAATCGAAAACATATGAGGCTTTTACAACGTCAACAGAAGAGTCTGATTATGGTTATCTGTTGTACCTATCAAAAAACGAGTTACAGTCTTTAGGTTTTCTAAGTGATAGAAAAATAACGATTGATATCATTACAGGAGAAGGCAATTATTATAAGCTTTTAAATACGAAGGAAATATTTTTGAAAGAAAATCAGTAACATAAGAAGTAAAAATGTGGATGTATAATACATAGGATATGGATGGGTGGAAAAATGAGAAGAAAAGGTAAAATCCGGTTTCATATGGCTCTTTTGATTTGTATATTAATTAGTGTAATGATAACGGGTTGTGGAAAAAAGAAGATACAGGTTATTATTAAAGATGGACAAACAGAGACAAAATTAGATGTAAAAGAGAGAGAAACGGTAGAAAAGGTACTCGAACAGGCAGAGATACCAGTCAATAGTAAAGACATTATTATTAAACCGGGTGGAATACATTCCAAAATAACAAAGCCGGATACAAAGATTATTATTTTGCGGAATGCGAAGGTTACGGTTGAAGATGGGGATAATGCTACAGAATTGGAAATGACCGGTAAAACAGTTCAGGACGCATTGGACAAAACTGGAATTACATTGACTGAACATGATTATCTGAATCATAGTTTAGGTGCATCATTGGTGAATGGAATGAAGATTTCTGTTGTCCGACGGCTGGAAGTTACCGTTACCGTGGATGGAGAAACAAAAAAATGTCTGACAAGGGCGGTAGATGTGGAGTCATTTTTGGATGAACAGAAGATAGCAGTTGGAAAAAGTGATAGGGTGAGACCGTCGAAAACAACAGCTCTTCAGGAAGGAAGCAAAATTACAGTAGAGAGGGTATCGTTTAAAGAAGTTATAGAGACAGAGCCTATTGCATTTGATACTCAAGTTGAATATTCAAGTGAGATGTATTCTGATCAGTCGAAAGAAAAAACACCGGGTATTGAAGGGGAAAAGGAAGTTATATATAAAGTAACTTATGTGGATGGGAAGGAGGAAAAGAAAAAGGTAGTTAGTGAAAAAATAAAAAAAGAACCGGTTGCACAAGTTATTATAAAAGGAACGAAGAAGAGAAGAAGGATTGTATCAAAGCAGAAAGTAGAGGATTGTGATGGTTCTGGACATGGTTATTATATTATTACATGGTCGGATGGTACGGTAGAATATCAGGATTATTGATAAAAAGGGAGGCCTTAAGAAAACTTTAATATGGATAAATTTGCACCTTATATGAAAAAGAGTTATAATATGCACAAAAGTAATGAGCAGTGTATAAAAACTGTGAGTAGATAGGATACAGGGAGTACAGATGAAGAGATTATTTGTAAGTGATTTGGATGGCACTCTTTTAAATGGAAATGCTGAAGTAAGTGAAAAGACTGCCCAAATTATCAATCAGGTGATTGGGAAGGGAATTGATTTTACCATTTCGACCGCAAGAACGCCTGCCACAGCATTAAAGATTATCGAGCCGCTTCATTTAAATCTGCCGGTGATGATGATGAATGGTGTGCTGGTATATGACATGAAAAGCAAGCGGTATCTCAAAAAAGAAACAATGGATGAGACCGTTGTTATGGTTTTGTTAGGACTGATTAAAACAAAGGGATTAAACTGTTTTTTATATGCATTAGACCAAGGAGAATTTGTCGCATATTATGATAGTGTGGAATCCACATCGCTGAATTATTTTAGGAATGAGTGGATTATGAAATATAACAAAAAGTTTGCTGAGGTGGACGATTTGAGTCTGATTGCAGGAAATGATATCATTTACTGTATGTTAAGAGAACCAAAGCAGCAGCTTGAGGGACTTTACCGGGAGTTGTCTGTTGTAAATGGTGTGAAGGCAGATTTTTATCAGGATGTATATAATGAAGAATATTATATGTTAGAAATATATAGTGATAAGGCTTCTAAAAAGGAAGCACTTGATTATTTGCGAAAGGAAGGTCATTATGACAGTGTCATAGCCTTTGGGGATAACCTGAATGATAAGGCACTTTTAGAGGGCAGTGATTATTTCTATGCTGTGTCAAATGCGCATCCGGAGATACAGAATATGGCACATTCGATTATTCCGTCTAATGAGGAAGATGGTGTGGCACGGTTTATAGAACAAATGGTGAAACAGACTGGAGAAATGGAGTAGTTATGGAGAATATTACAGTAAAAGATATCGTGGAGATGACAGGCGGTGTCCTGCTTTGTGGTGATGAGAATACACCGGTAAATGATATCTGTATTAATTCAAAGGAAATTAAAGAAGGAGATTTATTTGTTCCGATTATTGGTGAGAGGGTGGATGCCCATCGTTTTGTGGAGTCTGCATTAGAAAAAGGTGCGGCAACTCTTACCAGCCGTCATGATGGAGTAGTAGTGGCAGAGAAGCCATATATCCGTGTCAATGATACAGTGGAAGCGTTGCAGCGTATTGGTGCAGGAATCCGTGCTCGAAATCCAATACCTGTGGTTGCGGTAACAGGAAGCGTGGGTAAGACTACTACCAGGGAAATGATTACAAAAGCACTTTCCTCTGGGAAGAGAACCTTTCATACGGAGAAAAATCTGAATTCCCAGATTGGTGTACCAATTACCTTATCCCGTATGAGCAGCCAGGATGAGATTGCCGTGTTAGAGCTGGGAATTAGTGAAGTGGGACAGATGGATATATTGTCAAATCTTGTTAAGCCTGATATGGCAGTGGTTACTACGATTGGTGTGGCACATATTGAATTTATGAAGACACAAGAGACAATACGGCATGAAAAGCTTAGAGTAGTCAGTAGTATGAAAGAGGGAGGGACTCTTTTCCTAAATGGAGATGATGCTCTGTTAAAAAGTGCAAGAGAGACAGAGAATCTTTCCTGCCGGACACTTTTTTATGGTACATCTGACTGGTGCGATTATTATGCAAAGGATATTGTATATCATGATACGTATACTACTTTTATCTGTGTACATAATAAAGATGAAGTAGAAGTACGATTGAATACACTTGGAAAACATAATGTTGGAAATTGCGTTGTGGCATTAGCAGTTGCCTGTGAAAATGGTATTCCGATGGAAATTGCTGCGAAAGGATTTGAGGATTTTGAAGGCCAGCGTCAGCGGGTGATTGTATTGGAAAACAAGTTTACTCTGATTGATGATAGCTATAATGCAAGTCCGGATTCCATGAAAGCAAGTATCAATGTACTTTGTGATATGCCATGTGAGGGCCGTCGAATAGCAGTGCTTGGGGATATGTTTGAACTGGGTGCAAATGAGGTAGAATATCATAAAGAAATCGGTTCGTTTTTATTAGATAAACCGGTGGATGAAGTCGTGGTATTAGGAGAACTTTCGCAGAATATTAAGCAGGTTATAGAATCTTCGGATAGTAATATTAAGGTATACACATTTATGGACAATGAAGAGGCAGCGATTTATCTGATGGCAACATTAAGACCAGAGGATATTGTATTGATTAAGGCATCCAATGGAATGAACCTTAAGGAAATTGTGAACATTTTGTTATCTGAGTAAATTGTAACTTGACTTTTTCAAAACGGAATGTTATTATAAAACAGTAATCATTACTGATTTTAAGGCTATGACCTTACAATAAATGAATAAGAAAAGGAGAATACGATTATGGCAAAATTTGTATGTGGTGTATGTGGTTATGTATATGAAGGAGATGCAGCTCCAGCAGAGTGTCCTGTATGTCATGTTGGCGCAGATAAGTTCAAAAAGGTAGAAGGCGAACTTACACTTGCAGCAGAGCATGAATTTGGTATTTATGCTAAGACTGTTAAGGATAATGCAGATATCAGCGAGGAAGATAAGAAGTATATCTTCGAGCAGTTGAAGGCAAACTTTGAGGGTGAGTGTTCAGAGGTTGGTATGTATCTTTGCATGGCACGTATTGCACATCGCGAAGGATATCCAGAGATTGGTCTTTACTGGGAGAAGGCTGCTTATGAAGAGGCTGAACATGCAGCTAAGTTTGCAGAGTTGTTAGGTGAGGACCTTGAACCAAACATGACAGCTTCAACAAAGAAGAATCTTGCATGGAGAGTAGATTGTGAGTTTGGTGCAACAGCAGGTAAGTTTGATCTTGCTAAGTGTGCTAAGAAGAACAACCTTGATGCTATCCATGACACCGTTCATGAGATGGCTCGTGATGAGGCTAGACATGGTAAGGCTCTTAAGGGATTATTAGAGAGATACTTTGGTTAAAAAGTAGATAATAATTTACAAGAGAGGGGGAGAAGTACCATGGATAAATATTTTTGTAATCCTTGCGGATATACGTATGATCCAGAATTAGGTGATCCAGAGCATGGTATCGCACCGGGAACTGCTTTTGAAGATATTCCAGATGATTGGGTTTGTCCAATGTGTGGCGTAGATAAAAGTATGTTCCAGCGTTGTATTGAGAATTACAATTAAGGTGATTCAAAAGATTATAGGATAGACTTTAAGAGGTCTATCCTTTTTCTTTTTTTTGTTTTAAAAAGCGGTTTTTGGGATAAAAATGATAATGATAATTCTATTCAACCGTGATAGAAATATCAGGAGAATCATCAAAAAATGATTCAGAAGAGTTCGAGTTTCCAGGAGATTCTGTAACTTTGGATATTTCTGTGGTTTCAGACGTTTCCGTAGTGTTGATTTCCTCTGTAGCCTCGGATGTTTCTGTAGTCGTATTCTCTGTGGCGGTCTCGGACGTTTCCGTAGTCTCAGTTTCTGTCGCAGTCTCGAACACCTCTGTGGTCTCAGATGAATCTTGGGTTTCTACTTCATAAATAACGGAGGTAGTAGTCTCTGTTTGTTCTGGATTTGTAGTAGTCAGATAATTATACATTGCAACAATAATTGCAATGGTTACTAAAGTTCCAATCATTGTACTTCCGACAAGTATAGCAGTTTTATTTACAGAAGAACAATTTAGAAATGAATTCTTTAAAGAAGAAATATTTGGTACAGAACTATTTGGAGTAATAACTTCTTTAAAACGCAATGACCGACATACTGATAAATAAATTTGACCGGAAAGGGCCGGTGATATATTATATTTTGGTGATGCTAAAAGCTGATGTAGTCCCAATAAAAAGATGGAAACACCGCCGACAGAATGCAGCCGAATATCGTCTTGTTTTTCTTTGATTTCCACTTTCTCTCTGACAAATTTTTTTGCGTAGGTAAGCCTACTCTTAATTGTATTAGAAGAACAGTCAAACATCTGTGCAATCTGGTCAATTTTCAGTCAGTCATAATAGAATGCAGTCAAAGCTGCTTTTTGTAAAGGTGGAAGTTCATCAATAATTTCTGCTACGATATTACCAACAGCTTTTTGTTCCATGGAAAGTTCCGGATTCCATTCGATATCTTCATTTTCTATTTGTTCAAAAAAGCCATCGTTATCATCACCTAATAGTATGTCATTCTTTTTTCTGTAGATTTTCATACCCTGTCGATAAGCTATGCCGCCAAGCCAGGCAAAAATATTATGAGGATCCTGCAAAGAATTAATATTTTGATATGCTTGAATATATGTATCTTGAACTAAATCATTTGCATCCTGTTCATCGTTCATTATCATTCTTGCACGGGCGAATACATAGGAAGATGTTTCACCATAGACAATATCAAAGCCCTGTGAATTTCCGGCTCGCAGTGTATTAATTCCGTCTAATAGCTGTTTACTGATTGACATATTGTCCTCCCTGGAAAATTAATTTCTTTGAAATCAAAAATTTTAATCCAAATTGTATTATAAGGCATTAATAATCTTGGTGCAAGCGGATAAAATCCATGATATAATGGTTATAATCTAATGTTCTGTAAAAAAATAAAAAATTTAAAAAAAATAAAACCTTTTTGCTTTTACTTGGTACTTATAAGTGAAAGACAAAAATAAAAGAAGGAAGGTACGTTAATTATGATGAAAAAGAATTTCTTGAAAAAAGCAGTAACAATGTTAACAGTAGCAGGTATATTGGCAGGAGCTGTGATATCTAATGGGATAACAGCAAAAGCAGAAGGTTTTGATGATTACAAAATCGGAGAACAGGTAAAAGAGACATTTACATACGAGAAGGAGGTGTTTTTATACAAATTCTCAACAGATAATACGGATTCATACTATAAACTAAATCTTGCAAAATATGGTGAGGGAGATGGAGTAGCAGGAATAGAGATCTATTCTTCAGAGGACTTAGATGATGCTTCGAAGGTAGAGGACTTTTCTACAGCTGATCCGGATAGAGAAACCGGTCGTGATATGGTAAAAAAATTAAAACCAAACAGTACATATTATATTAAGGCTACAACAAGTTGGTATGGCACTACGACATCATTGAATTATAAGTTTAGTATCGAAAAATATTCAACAGATGACCATGCTGATTCTCTTGAAGATATTACTCCGGTTGCCATAAATACTCCAATAACAGGAGTACAGAATCATGTTAGTGATGTTGATTACTACTCATTCCAAACTGATGTAGCTGAATCATTTTATAAAGTAGACTTCAAGGTTGTTGCACAGGGATATTTGAACGTCGATTGGACTATTTATGAAGATCCGGAGATGACGAAGAAAGTGTGTGATGATAGTGTGCGTGAAAATAAATCAAATGTTTTAGATATAGGAAATAAATTAAAGGCTAATACAATGTACTATTTAGCAGTAACAGGTGGTGGAGATCAGTATGTTCAGGGTGAATATACGATTCAAATATGTCAGTCAAAGGATGATGTTGCAAATACCGGTGTAAGTGCAAAAGAAATAGACCTTAATAAGTCATATAATTATAGTATACAGAATAATGTTGATGAAGATTGCTTTAAATTTACTACGTCAGTGTATACAGGATATACAATTACATTTAAAAATACTTCTAAAGAACAAACTGCCAATATTGAAATTTTTAAGGATGCAGATTTAGTTGATTCAATAAAGGATTGCAGTGTAGGGGCAAAAAGCTCAATAAATGCGAACGATAGAAAACTTACACTCACACCAGGAAAAACTTATTATGTCAAAGTTACAGGGGGTGAAGGTGCAACATATACAGTAGGAATCAATGCCACAGCACCTGGAAATAATAAAGCAAAGTCTCAGTCTGTAAAGAAGGCAAAGCAGGTTAAAATCAGCTGGGGCAAGGTAAACAAAGCAACAGGTTACGAAGTATATAGAGCTGTGAAAAATGGCAAATACAAGAAGGTTGCTACAATCAAATCAGCCAAGACATTAAAATGGATTGATAAGAAAGTAAAGAAAGGAAATACATATAAGTACAAAGTAAGAGCATATGCAAAAGTAAAGGGAAAGACATATTATAGCGCATACTCTGCTGAGAAGACGGTAAAGGTAAAATAAACAGGAGAAGGGAACACATATAAAATAACAAAGATACGAAAGGAGAAGGCCTATGTTGAAGGAGTGGAGTAAAGGAACAAAACCGGATGGGGAAGAGCTTGACAGGCGGTTAGAAGAGGCAAGAGCGCAGCTGGCGGCAAGACAGACTGTTATTAAGGAAAAGAAGCTTCCGGTGCTGGTAATATTAGAAGGATGGGGGGCAGCCGGTAAAGGAAGTGTGCTTGGAAGAGTGATTCGTAACATGGATCCGAGATTTTTCAAGGTGGATGTGGGAAAAGAGCCTACAGAAGATGAACAACGAAGACCATTTTTGTACCGTCATTTTGTCAAGATTCCAGAAGCAGGAAAGTTTTCTTTTTTGGTAGGAAGCTGGATGAAAGAGGTTACAAAAGGATTGGTTCAAGGGGAACTGGATGAGAAAGCGTATAACAATCGTCTTGCGAGTATCAAATGTTTTGAACGGCAGTTAACGGATAATGGATATCTGGTGCTCAAATTTTTCTTCCATATTGATGAAAAGGAGCAAAAGAAGAGGCTGGAGGAGTTGTTAGAGGACAAACATACCAAATGGCGCGTGTCGGAAGCTGATTTATCCCAGAATCGGAACTATAAAAAATGGGAGAAGGCTTATGATGGGTATATGGAGCAAACGAATCAGTCCAGTGCACCATGGTATCTCATTGATTCCAAGAATAAGAAATGGGCTGAACTTCAGATGTTAGAGTTTATGGTAAGAGGAATCGATACTGCTCTTATGAATCAGTCCCAGGCAGTACCACTTTTACAGAATCATTTTCCACTTAAGACAATACCAAAGCTTTCGGAGATTTCTTTAAAGGATAAGGTATTGGAAGAAAAGGAGTATCGGGAAGAGCTTAAGATATGTCAAAAACGGCTTAGTGAATTGCATAATGAATTGTATCACAAGAAGCTTCCGGTAATTATTGCTTATGAAGGCTGGGATGCAGCGGGAAAAGGGGGAAATATTAAGCGAATTGCAGCCGCTTTAGACCCAAGAGGCTATGAAGTGCATCCGATTGCAAGTCCGGAACCGCATGAAAAGGCAAGGCACTATTTGTGGAGATTTTGGAATCGTTTACCAAAGGATGGACATATTGCAATTTTTGACCGCACCTGGTATGGGCGGGTAATGGTAGAGCGGTTAGAGGGCTTTTGCAGTGAGAATGACTGGCAGAGAGCCTATAATGAGATAAATGAATTTGAAAAGGAATTAGCTGACTGGGGAGCTGTTGTAATTAAGTTCTGGGTGCAGATTGATAAGGATACCCAATTGGAGCGTTTTACCCTACGGCAGAATACACCGGAAAAGCGGTGGAAGATTACAGATGAGGACTGGCGAAACAGAGAGAAATGGGATTTGTATGAGGAAGCAGTGAATGAAATGCTGCAAAAGACAAATACGGCTTATGCACCATGGCATGTATTAGAGTCGAATGATAAGAAATATGCAAGAGTTAAAGCATTAAAGACTGTGATAGCGGCTATTGAAGAGAAGCTTTGATAGGATATTCTTTTGTGCATTTTGTTAAGAAATGTCTTCTGATATTGTGGGATAGTTGTAGATACTAGCGAAAATAGGCGAAAAAGTTGCATTTCTCTTCTGTTTGGGGTACTATAAAAATGGTAATTATGTAGCTAACGATTATTACATACATATTATTTTTAGTGGAGGATTTTATCATGGCAACAAAGAAGACAGAGACTCAGGCTCAGGTTAAAGCGGTTATGGCTAAAGTAGAAGCTGCGAAGGCAGCAGAAGCAGCAAAGGTAGACACAGCGAACAAGGAAGTAGAAAAGAAAGAGACAGTAGTAAAGGCACCAGCAAAGAAGACAGAGACAAAGACAACAGCAGCAAAGGCACCAGTTAAGAAGGCTGAGACAAAGACAACAGCAACAAAGGCACCAGCAAAGAAGACAGAGACAAAGACAACAGCAGCAAAAGCACCTGCAAAGAAGGCTGAAACAAAGACAACAGCACCAGCAAAAAAAGCTGCAGCTCCTAAGACTACCCAGACGGTACATCTTCAGGTATTTGCGTATGATGTAACAACAGATGATATTACTGCTAAAGTATTAGAAGCTATTGGCAAAAAGTCTGTTAAGGAGCTTAATATTTATGTTAAGCCGGAAGATGGTAAGATTTATTATACAGCTGATGGTGAGCAGGGAAGCGTAGCACTATAAGTTTTTCTGCTATATAGAAATATGGAATGCAAACGGGCAGGTGACTTTGGTCGCCTGCTTTTTAACGCTACAAAGTATCAAAGAAAAATGAATCAGGAATACAAGTTACCAAGGGAGGATATAGAATATGAAGCTTGGGTTTATTGGATGTGGCAATATGGCTTCAGCCATGATGAAGGGAATTATTGAGAATAATATTGTGAATAAAGAAGAGATTATTGGTGCAGATTTGTCAGAGGCAATGATTACCAAAGCAGAGAAGGATTTGGGAATAAATGTGACTAGTGATAATAAAGAAGTGGCAAAACAGTCAGAGATTTTAGTGCTTTCGGTAAAGCCGCAGTTTTATGAGACAGTGATTGCAGAGATAAAAGACGTGGTAAGCGCATCACAGATTATTATAACCATTGCACCTGGTAAGACACTGGATTGGTTGGATAAACAGTTTGGTAAAAAGGTAAAGATTGTCCGTACAATGCCAAATACTCCTGCGTTGGTTGGAGAAGGGATAACGGGAGCCTGTTACAATGCAAATGTCACAGCGGATGAGTTGGAAAAGGTTGTGACAATTCTTAAAGGATTTGGCAAATGTGAAGTGATTCCAGAACACTTAATGGATGTGGTTGTTTCCGTAAGTGGAAGTTCACCGGCATATGTATTTATGTTTATTGAAGCGATGGCAGATGCAGCGGTGGCAGATGGAATGCCACGAGCGCAGGCATATGAGTTTGCTGCCCAGGCGGTAATTGGAAGTGCAAAAATGGTATTAGAAACTGGAAAACACCCTGGTGAACTAAAGGATATGGTATGTTCTCCTGGAGGAACTACGATTGAAGCAGTCCGTGTATTAGAGGAAAAAGGCATGCGTAGTGCAGTTTTTGAAGCCATGAAGGCTTGTACAAGAAAGGCAAGAGGATTATAGGTTGTTACTGTACACACGTTATCTGAAGCTGTGTATTGATAACGTCTGTACTGTAACTATAGGTTAACGTGGGAAAAGTAAAATACGAATAAAAAAATTGTCATATGAATTACTTCATAGTATAATGAAATTAGTCAGATAAGAGGACTAATACAAGGCATGAATAATATATAGTTTGAATATGTTATTTATGTGTGATGAATTGGAGGAGGATATAAGAGATGCAGTATGAAATTGTAGGAAAAACAGTACCCGCAGTTGAAGTAACTTTAAACAGAGGAGAATCCATGTATACTCAGAGTGGTGGAATGGTCTGGCAGACAGAAGGAATTGAGATGAAGACCAACACAAAAGGTGGTTTAATGAAAGGTCTTGGAAGAATGCTTTCAGGTGAATCATTATTTATGGCTACCTACACTGCAGTAACAGATGGAGCAAAGATTGCATTTGGTTCTACCGTTCCGGGTGATGTGATTCCGGTTAATCTGAGTGGTACCCCGGGAATTATTGCACAGAAGAAGGCATTTCTTTGTGCAGAAGAAGGTGTGGATGTTTCAATTGCATTTACGAAGAAGATTTCTGCAGGTTTCTTCGGTGGTGAGGGATTCATTTTGCAGGATATCAAGGGTGATGGTTATGCATTTCTTGAGGTAGATGGAGATCAAGTTGTAAAAGAATTAGCACCGGGAGAGGTCATTAAGGTAGATACCGGTAACGTGGTAGCGTTTGATAAGACAGTAAGCTACGAGATTGAGACAGTGAAGGGTCTTGGTAATATCTTCTTTGGCGGAGAGGGGTTATTCCTTACCAAGCTTACAGGACCGGGGCGTGTAGTATTACAGACGCAGAATTTTAATGATTTTGCGGGACGGATTATCGCTATGATGCCAAAGACAAATTAATTAAATTTAATATAACAGCATAAACACAGAAAGGCAG
>JAQXLK010000151.1 GCA_029012085.1 Clostridiales bacterium | reverse complement strand
CCAGACTGACTCATACGCTTTATTCGATTTGCCTGAGATAACGACGGTGTACACTGCTCCATATCCATAACCTCATATAGTTCATACTGCTGCTCCTCTGTCAGATAGGAAAGCTCCACCGCAATGGTAAAAGCAATCTTTCCGTCATCTACCATATCAAGAAGCTTAGGGATGAGATTGGTAAGACGGATATATCGCTGAATGGTCATACGACTTTCTCCTACTTGTTTTGCTAATGTTTCATTGGCGTTTATGGAACTTTCAGACAAATCTCCTTGCAATACATTCCAGTTTCCATTTTCATCATAGCCAGATTTCAAAGGATATGTTGCCATAGTAAGATTCTCTAACTTTTTCCCAAGTTGGGAAGAAGTTAAATCTGTCCTCGCCCCCTGCCTCTTCATCGCATCAAGCTTCATCTTATAAGCAAATGCCTTTTCACTTGGTTTCAAATGTTCTCTTTGCAGATTACTGTCTACCATAGCTATAATCGACTGATTATCGTCAAGCTCTCGGATTACCACAGGCATTACATCAAGTCCTGCCCATTTACTGGCAGCCTTTCTTCTATGCCCGGCAATCAGCTCATAGCCGCCTTCTGCTCTCGGTCTTGCCAATGCCGGAACAATGACACCCTCTTTTTCAATACTCTGCATCAACTCAAAAAGCGCCATATCATTTTCTACCTTAAAGGGATGCCCCTCAAAGTCGTGTAAATCCGCAATAGGAACCATCTTTATATCTGTTTCAGCCATTACACTTTGGTCTTGTTGCGAACAAGAGTACAATTCTTCTTTTTTCTTCATAAAATCAATTACCTCCGTTAAAATATTATTTGACAGTTATCATCTGCCAAAAAAGAAAGAGCCGCTCATTTCCAAAATCACTTGAAAATAAGCGGCTCAGACCACTTTGTTACCTTATTGAACTGTTAGTTATTATTGATGAAATATGAACGATAGATTTTTGTGTTTCCGAACTACACCTTCACAACCACTTGGACATTTACTCCGTTGGAAATTGCCTTTTTCTTCTCTTTTCGGTCACTTTGCGAGAACAGGATATGTCGCTCAAAGTGCCTAAATTCAAGGAGTTTCAGGTATTTTTCCTTTGGAGCAATGTTACGCACTCTATATGTAGCGTTCCAACAAACTGATCTACAGCACAAGCCCTTTTTACCTCATACCCTCGATGCTTCAAAACCTCTAAATCCCGCACCAGGCTAGTCGGTTTACAGGAAATGTATACCATCTCCTCCACTCCATAGGCAATAATTTTATCAAGCGCTTTCGGATTACAGCCATCTCTTGGCGGATCCAACACAATAATATCTGGTTTCTCTTCTATTTCATCTAACACCTTTAACACATCTCCGGCAATAAATTCACAATTGGAAAGACCATTCATGGCTGCATTTTCCTTTGCCGCCTCCACAGCCTCTTCTATAATCTCCACACCGATGACTTTTTTTGCCACAGGCGCTAACATCTGGGCAATAGTTCCCGTTCCGCTATACAAATCAAATATTACCTTATCCTTTGTCTCACCTACATAGCTTCTGGCAGTCTCATAAAGCACCTCTGCGCCCTTTGAGTTTGTCTGAAAGAAAGAAAATGGAGATATTTTAAACTTTAATCCCAATATTTCTTCATAAATATAATCCTGTCCATAAAGTACCAGAACCTTCTCCGGAATCACCGCATCCGACAGACTGTCATTGCTGGTGTGAAGAATTCCCACAATCTTTCCCTCTAACGGCAATGCCAGCAGCTTCTCCTGTAATTCATCAAGATACAATTCCCCCTGCGTTGTGGTCACAAGATTCACCAATATGTCTTTACTGCAGGCTGTCTGCCGTATCACTAAATGACGAAGTATGCCGATATGCTGCATTTTCTTATAAAATGGTACCTGTTTTTCCGTATAAAAATCCAGTACTGCCCCAAGAATCCGGTTGTAATCTCCACTGGTAATCCGGCAGGAATCCACGGTCACAATATCATGAAAACTCCCTTTCTTATGCATCCCCAGAGCCAGCGGTCCATCTTTAGATTCATCTCCACCGGAAACGTCCATCTTAGTGCGATATCCTGCCAGTACCGGACTTCCCTTTATTCCATCCCATGTATAGCTCGTGGAATCCAGCACACTGTCTAGTAGCTTCTTTACCTGCCCTTCTTTTAAGGCCAACTGCTTTTCATAGCTTATGGTCTGATAGGCACAACCACCGCAGACACCAAAATGTGGACAATCCGGCTCTTTATCTTCTATTGCTCCTCTTTCAAGTACTTCCAAAAGCCTGCCTTCCCCGCTACCCTTCCGCAGCTTCTTCACTGAAAAGCGAACTTTTTGCCCCGGAAGGGCACCCTTTATGCAAATCTCTCTATCTTCTATTATTACATATCCTTTATTCGGAAAGGTGTAACGTTCTACCACACCTTCAAAAATCTGTCCTTTTTTCATATCATCCATCCTGTTTATTTTAATAAAAACCGCGATACATCTCCTCAAGAGAGGATTTTAATAACCCTTGCGAATAATGAAGTTCTCCTTTTTTATCCACTTCAATCATTGTAAATGTATGTTTTCTTCCATCCTGTCTTGGATAAGAAATGCTGCCCGGATTCAAGATTGTCACCTTCTCACCGATATCCAAAAATGGCACATGTGTATGACCATACATCACAATATCATAACCATTATCAAGGGCATACTGCCGCAGGCGTTCCACACCGGAACCAACATAAAAACGGTGTCCGTGGGTAATAAATACCTTTTTATCACCAATCATAAAGGAATCCGTATCCGGCAGATTAATATCATAATCATTATTACCGGATATCATATGACACTCACATCCTGCCAGTCCCCTGATATAATCAGGACCCCGTTCAATGTCCCCTAAATGAATAAACATATCTATTTCGCCTACCTGCTCAATCACCTGCTTGACATCATCATTTTTTCCATGTGAATCACTAATTACCAGTATTCGCATTCTTATCTCCTCGCTACTTACACTGTTTTCTAATCCTTTGCTCTCTACCTTACAGATGGGACGTTTTCTCCAGCATCTGTGTTTTTGCAGCTTCTATAATTTTCTTAACTCTTCCTTTATCTGCTCCAATGCTCTGCCCCGGTGGCTGATTTTATTCTTCTCCTCCGGTGAAAGCTCTGCTGTGGTTTTACCATACTCCGGCAAAAAGAAAATCGGATCATATCCAAACCCATTCTCGCCACGTTCCTCATAGCCGATGATACCCTCTATGGTTCCCCGCTTCGTAATTACCCGTCCATCCGGAAATGCCGCCGCAATGGCACATACAAACCGGGCTGTACGTTGCTCATCCGGTACACCTTCAAGCTTCTCGATAATCTTTGCATTCTTAACGGTATAGGACGTATCCTCACCCATCCACCTTGCCGACATAATACCTGGCATCTTATCCATATAATCTACTTCCAGACCGGAATCATCCGCTAACACCAGACAACCTGCCATCTTACTAATCGCGGTCGCCTTAATCACGGCATTCTCTTCAAATGTCTTTCCGTCTTCCACGATATCAGCCTTAATTCCTGCCTCCTTCATGGACAGTATCTCATAATCCAAATCCCCTAAGATCATTCGGATTTCTTTCATTTTATCCTGATTGCCTGTAGCAAATATTAATTTCTTCATAACTTGTCTCCTTGTTTTCTTTCTCATCAATACTGGTTCACAATGCCAGTTTCTATTAAACTCAAAACATCCATCCAGCTAGTCAAACTGATTATCCATTCCTACTCATCTTGAGCCTCTTCCACCCTTGGTCTTTTTGGCGGTTTCGGTCCCATGTACTGATAAAAATAGGACTTTATCATACCATTATAAATCTTTCTATTCTTTGTTGCTTTCTTTCCAAGATACCGCTCTGCATCCTCATAAGAGGTAATGATATATTTTGACCAGGTATCTAACTTGTCAAAGCTTTTGCCAATATCCCGATAAAGCTTTGGTAAATCCGCCTTCTCTTCCAAACGTTCTCCGTATGGTGGATTTGTAATAATAAAACCATATTTTTTCGAGCTGGAAAGTTCCCGCATATCCCGCTGCTGAAAATGGATATATTCCTCCACTCCTGCCTCTCTCGCATTTTGCATGGCACATTTTATAATACCGGCATCTAAATCATAACCCTGAATATTCATGTCAATATCACGTAAAACCTTATCGTCTGCTTCCGTCACCGCTTCATACCACATTTTTTTCGGTGCGATATTCTTCCAGTTCTCAGCCGTAAATTCCCGGTTCATACCCGGCGCAATATTGGCGCCTATCATAGCTGCTTCAATCGGAAACGTTCCGCTTCCGCAAAATGGGTCTACTAAAATCCGGTCTTTATTCCATGGTGTCAGCATAATCAGTGCCGCTGCCAAGGTCTCAGAAATCGGCGCCTTTCCAACCAACTGACGATACCCCCGCTTATGCAGAGATACTCCGGATGTATCCAGTGCAATGGTCACCATATCCTTTAAAATAAATACACGAATCGGATAGTCTGCTCCATCCTCTTCAAACCAGTTAATATGATAAATTCCCTTCAGCCTGTCTACAATGGCTTTTTTTACAATGGACTGAATATCAGAACCGCTAAAAAGTTTGGATTTGTTCGTTGTCGCCTTTGTTACCCAGAATTTTGCATCTTTTGGCAGATATTCTTCCCATAACAGTGCTTTCGTACCCTCAAACAATTCATCAAAAGTAGTTGCCTTGAAGGTTCCCACTTTTATCATGATTCTCTCTGCCGTACGGATAAAAATATTAGCCCTTGCAATTGCCGTCAAATCTCCCTTAAAGGTAATTCTTCCGTCCTCCACGGTCACAATTTCATATCCCAAATCTGTAATTTCTCTTTTTAACACAGCCTCTAATCCAAAATGGCAAGGGGCAATCAATTCTAATTCCTGCATGGATGACTCCTTCTAAGCTGATGTACCTATAATTTTTAGTACCATCAAACACTAACGTTTCTATTTTTCGCATACCTATCCTATACTATAACAGATTTTTCAC
Organism: Clostridiales bacterium; assembly: GCA_029012085.1. GTDB lineage: Bacteria > Bacillota > Clostridia > Lachnospirales > Lachnospiraceae > CAG-590. Next base: position 22,181 of record JAQXLK010000151.1, on the reverse strand, counting down.
TCTGATAAAAGTAAAAATGAGTTTTGCTGGTAAATAAAAAGCACAACCCGCTCTCTAAAATAAACGGGTTGTGTTTTAACCACCACAAATCATACAATTATCTACTCCTGAATATTCGATATTCCCCTTCTGTATTTATTACCTTGCAAGGGAACCATTATAATTTTTAAGCCCTCCCACACAATTAATGACATGATATCCCATCTCTGAAAGAAGATATGCCGCCTGCATACTGGTTCCTCCGGTATCACAATATACAATCAGTATGCGGCTGCCTGGCAGTGTAATCTGCCCCTTTTCGATTCTCTCAATAGGGACATTTACCGCCATGGGGATGTGACCCTGTCGAAATCGTTCCGATTTTCTTACGTCAACAATAATGGCATCGTTTGAAAGTGCTGCACCCACAATTTGTCGTATGTTAATATTTTTAAATGCCATACCTAATTCCGTTACTTTCCTTACTTATTATTAATTTATGCAACTAGGGGGTATTTCTCTACTAAGATATCGCATTTTTTATACATTGTCCCAATACTGTACAATAAGCTCTGAAGCCTCTCCTTCCGCTAAATTGTACTCCTGTATTAAATAATCCTTTGTTTCTTCCTTTGTTTTCCCAAAACGTTTGTACATTTTTATTTCTCCTTCTAAACGTCCTTCCGCACGTCCTTCTGCACGTCCTTCCGCACGTCCTTCTGCACGTCCTTCTGCACGTCCTTCTGCACGACTATCCTCCCGCTCCAAAGTCAACTGCCTATCAAATGTATAATCCAGTTTCACCACTTTTACCACCTCCGTACGGTGTTCCATCAGAAACTCACGTAATACATCCTCTTCGATACAACGGTCAATCGCCAGCTCTATCGAATGTTCTAACTCCTCATAATCGTTTGCCCGATGATTCTCCCTCACATAATCTACAAAAATCATATATTCTTTGAGAAATGGACACTTTTCAAGCAATTCCTGATTCTTTCCGTAATTAATATTATATACCTTACAAGTCAGTTCAATCTCCGGATTCTCTACCGGATGTTCAAATGCATCTGACAACTTCAATTCATACTGCTCCGGCTGTTCTTCTTCCCCATTGTAGAATACTGCAAACCTTGGTGTTGGAATCTTTACCAGCTTTCGCCCGTAAATGTTTCTGCCCTTTAACATGCGCTCTAAAATATTGGTAAAATAGATAAGACTGCGCACCGGCATATTGGGGCATATTGTAGACTGATGCTCATAAATACTTAAATTCATGTCCAACACAAAAGATGCATCATTCCTCACCGTCAATGAAATTCCCCTGTCCAATACACAAATCTCTACAAGGTTGGGATCGGTATAATTGGAATGGTTCATCGCATTATACAAATCCAATGCATTCTGTGGATTCTCCATCAGCATGCTAAATACGTCACTTTTGTACTCTCTGTTTCCTGCCATAATAGTCCTCCTTTGTTCCGACAGGAGAAAGAAAGGCGAAAATATTTATCACATTCCATAAAACTCCTGCCTTATTAAAATAATTGGGTAAATAAAAGCATGAATTTTCGGAATAATTGATAAAAATGAAAATATAAATAAACGACAAGTATGAAGCACCAGAGGCCATACCGAATATGAAAATAATGCTTTGAATAGATTTTAACATTTCAGTATAGTAATTGCAATATATTTTCCCAAATAAAACAATTGGTATTTTTGCTGAAGCTAAAACAACAGGGTTACCGTATTCAATAACCCTGTTGCTTTTTGTATATTAATATTTTATATCTTCATATCACAGATTCTCTTTTACCTGCTTATAAAGTCCTTCTGCATCTAACTCATACTTTTGAAGCAGTTCTGTTGCCGGACCGGACTCACCAAAACGATCTCTTACACCAATCTTATATACCGGCACCGGAGCCCTTTCGCAAACCACATCACATACAGCAGAACCAAGTCCACCAATAATAGAATGCTCTTCCACCGTGAAAATCTTCTTGGTCTCTGTAGCAGCCTTTACAATGATATCCTCATCAATCGGCTTAATGGTATGAATGTTGATGACTCTTGCATCAATTCCGTCTTTCGCCAGCATCTCAGCCGCTTCTAACGCGAATCCAACCTCTAATCCCGTAGCAACAATGGTAATATCCTTACCCTCGCGAAGCTGTACACCCTTTCCAAGCTCAAACTTGTAATTCGGAGTATCATTAATAACAGGAGCCGCTAAACGACCAAAACGCATATACACAGGACCAACATGCTCAAATGCAGCACGAACTGCAGCTTTTGCTTCCACATCATCTGAGGGATTAATAATTACCATATTCGGGATTGTACGCATTAATGCAATATCCTCATTACACTGATGGGTTGCACCATCCTCACCAACGGAAATACCGGCATGAGTGGCACCAATCTTCACATTCAGTTTGGGATAACCAATGGTATTACGAACCTGTTCAAAGGCACGTCCCGCTGCAAACATTGCAAAGGTCGAAGCAAATGGAACCTTACCGGTTAAGGAAAGTCCTCCTGCAATACCCATCATGTTACACTCTGCAATACCACAATCAATATGTCTGTCTGGAAATTCCTTTTTAAAAATTCCGGTCTTGGTAGCTGCTGCCAAATCAGCATCTAATACAACAACGTTATCAAATTCCTTACCTAATTCCACTAAAGCATTACCATAACTTTCACGGGTTGCAATCTTCTTTACTTCTGACATAATGCTTCACCTACTTTCTCTAAATCTGCCATCGCAGTAGCATACTGCTCATCATTTGGTGCTGCACCATGCCATGAAGCCTGGTTCTCCATAAAGGAAACACCCTTGCCCTTAACAGTCTTTGCAACAATCGCTGTCGGCATACCCTTGGTAGCTCTCGCCTCCTTAAATGCTGCATCAATCGCATCAAAATCATGTCCATCAATCTCAATTACATGGAAATTAAATGCTTTAAACTTATCTGCAATCGGATATGGCGAACAAACATCATCTACACTTCCATCAATTTGCAAATTGTTGTTATCTACAATCACTACTAAGTTATCCAGCTTTCTATGTCCAGCAAACATTGCTGCTTCCCAAACCTGTCCTTCCTGAATCTCTCCGTCACCCAATAAGGTATATACACGAAAATCCTCATTGGTCATTTTTGCAGAAAGTGCCATACCCACTGCAACGGAAATACCCTGGCCTAAAGAACCAGCCGACATGTCTACACCAGGTGTTCCTTTCATGTCCGGATGTCCCTGTAACATCTCTCCAGTCTTACGAAGCTTAATCAGCTCTTCTTCCGGGAAATATCCCTTCATGGCGAGTGCACCATAAAGTGCAGGTGCCACATGACCTTTCGAAAGTACGAAGCGGTCTCTGTCTGCCTTCTTCGGATTCTTCGGATCTACGTTCATCTCTTCAAAGTACAAATACGTTACAATATCTGCTGCCGAAAGGGAACCACCCGGGTGTCCACACTTTGCAGCATGCAAAGAAGTCACGATGTGCTTTCTCAACTGATTTGCTTTTTGCTGTAAATCTAACTTATTCATGATTCGTCTCCTAACTACATTTATTAATGTGTTACTCATTACCTATGTACTATTTTAAAGGCAGTATTAAAAAAAGCAAGCTTTTTTTAATAAAAACCTGCTTTTTTCACATAATGTCAAGATTTTACGTTATATTTTGGAGCATTTTAGTAATTTTCTGCTCTTAACTTGAAATAGCTCTGTGGATGTGCACATACCGGACACTCTTCCGGTGCCTGTGGACCCACATGAATATGACCACAGTTTGCACACTCCCAAATCATGTCGCCATCTCTTGAAAATACAAGACCACCTTCCACATTAGCCAAAAGCTTACGATATCTCTCTTCGTGAGCCTTCTCAATCTCTCCAACCATCTCGAAAGACTTTGCGATATCTTCAAATCCCTCTTCTCTTGCAGTTGCAGCGAACTCCTTATACATATCCGTCCACTCAAAGTTCTCACCTGCAGCAGCATCCTTGAGATTTGTAATGGTATCCGGAACCGCACCACCATTTAACAGCTTGAACCACATCTTTGCATGCTCTTTCTCATTGTTTGCTGTCTCTAAGAAAATGTCTGCAATCTGGTTGTAGCCATCCTTCTTTGCCTTGCTTGCATAGTAGGTATACTTATTACGAGCCTGAGACTCTCCTGCAAATGCTGCCTTTAAATTTGCTTCTGTCTTTGTTCCTTTTAAATCTGCCATCTTTATCCTCCTCTTAAACAATATGTTTATTCATTTTTTGTCCACACTAAAATAGGAACAATTACTACTTGAGTATACCAAAAATTTTACCAAATATCAAGAATTATTTCCCAACCTATAACCTGTTTTTTCACCCTTTATTCTTCACACCTTTGTCAGTTTACAGCTCTGGCTTTGATAAAATTATTTTCCATAAGGGCCATTTGCTTTTCACACTGTTTTCACAAATCTTAAGAATTCTTTAATATTTTTTTTGCACATTCTGTGGTTTAATAGTACTGACTATAAAGATTGGAGATTATCATGAATAATGTATTAGAATACTTAGAAGCCAGCGCTGCTGCTTTTCCGGAAAAGATTGCGGTCATTGACGACAAGGCTTCCTGTACATACAAGGAGCTGCTTGAAAGCTCCATAAAATCTGGCGCTTTCCTTGCTGAAAGAACAGATATCCGCAAGCCAATTGCTGTTTTTATGGATAAAAGTGTTGCCACCTTAAAGACATTTATGGGTATCCTATACGCAGGATGTTTTTATACACTGGTGGATCCCTCTTTTCCTCCAGAACGAATCAAACAGATTCTGGATGTATTAGACACCGAACTTGTAATCACCCTGCCGGAACACCATGAAAAGCTAACAAGTACAGGCTATTGCGGAGCAATCCTGTATGTGGATGAGTTAGACTACACGGGTGACCTTCCGTCCGCGCAAGCCACACTTCAAAGGCTTCGTAAAAATCTTGCAGATACAGACCCGGTCTACTGCAATTTTACATCCGGCTCCACAGGCGTACCAAAAGGTGTTTTAGTCTGCCACCGCTCCGTGATTGATTTTATCGGACAATTTACCGAAACCTTCGGCATTACCAGTGCAGACGTAATTGGTAACCAGGCACCATTTGACTTTGATGTATCTGTCAAAGACATTTACAGTACTTTGAAAGAAGGAGCCACCCTGGTTATCATTCCAAAATCCTATTTTATGTTTCCAAATGCTGTCGTTGACATGTTAGAGGACAATCATGTAACTACGCTCATCTGGGCAGTTTCCGCCCTCTGCCTGCTTAACCGGCTGCATGGATTAAAACACATGGTTCCATCGAAGATTAACAAAATCATGTTCAGTGGTGAGCTTATGCCAATCAAGCAATTAAATGCCTGGCGTTCCCACTATCCTGACGCAATGTTTGTCAACCTGTATGGTCCAACAGAGGTAACCTGTAATTGTACATATTACATTTTAGATAGAGAATTTTCGGAAGATGATAAGCTTCCGATGGGAACCTCATTTTTAAATGAGCGCGTGTTTTTATTAGATGAAAATGATACCATCATTTCTTCTGATATGCCACAAAAACCGGGAGAAATCTGCGTGTCCGGCACCTGCCTGGCTCTTGGATATTATCATAATCCCGAAATGACCCAAAAAGCATTTACACAAAATCCTCTGCAGACCGGATGGCCGGAAACCATATACCGTACCGGCGATTTGGCATATTATGGCACAGACGGTCTTCTATATTTTGCAGGAAGGAAAGACTTCCAGATTAAACACATGGGGCACCGCATAGAACTGGAAGAGGTGGAAAGTGTTCTTGACAGTGTAAGCATTGTAGAACATGCCTGCTGTTTCTTTGACGAGAAGAAAGGAAAAATCGTCGCTTATTATGCAGGCGAGGACGACAAAAAACGGGTACTGGATGAAATGAAACAAAAAGTGCCAGAATATATGGTTCCCAATATTTTACGCCGGATAGACTCTCTGCCGTTAACAAAAAATGGAAAAACAGATCGAAAGCGCTTACGGGAACTATACGATAATAAAATGAAAGGATAAGCAGATGTGTTACAACCAACAATTATTTGAAAAGATTGCATCAAATTACGAAACTCCGTCCTACGTATTTGATGAGAGCATAATAAAAGAACGGATACAACTCATCCGGGACAAGCTTTCCAAAGATACAGCACTCTGTTTTGCAATGAAAGCAAACCCTTTTTTGACCGGCATCTTTGCAAAATATGTGGACCGGTTAGAGGTGTGCTCACCGGGCGAATATGAAATCTGTATAAGAGAACAGATTAATCCGGAAATGATTGTGGTATCTGGTGTCAGCAAAACATCAGAGTCCATGGAACGGATTTTCTCTTACAGCCATGGTGCGGGCATTTATACAATTGAATCTCCGCAGCATTACCACATATTAAAGCAATGTGCCGCAAAATACAAAGTCAGAATTAAAGTTTTGCTCCGGCTTTCTTCCGGCAACCAGTTTGGCATGGATGAGTCTTCTCTTGAACATGTACTTTCCATGGTGCTGTCCGATGACAGCATGGAATTAAGTGGTATTCACTACTATGCCGGAACACAAAAAAATGCTAAAAAGATTAAAAACGAGTTAGAAATGCTAAATGAGTACGGCAAAAAACTGCAGCAAAGCTTCGGTATCGAAACCCTTGAGCTGGAATATGGTCCCGGACTCATGGTATCCTACTTTGAAAATGCTGGAGCTGCGGAGCAGGAAGCCTCAGATGCCCCAAAACAGCTTGAAATGTTAAACGGCCTGCTTTCTGACATGCACGCATACAACCACATTTCCATAGAACTTGGAAGATTTCTAGCCTCCACCTGTGGATATTATATGACACGGGTAATGGATAGCAAACATACCAACGGAACAAACTTTGTAATCGTAGACGGTGGAATTCACCAGATTAATTATTACGGACAGATGATGGGCATGAAGCAGCCTTATATCCATCTTTTGAAAAACTCTGATGGAAAATATCAATGCACTTCCGAAGCGGATGCCAAATGGACCATATGCGGTTCCCTTTGCACAGTGAATGACGTTTTAGTGCGTCAGGCCACCCTTCCTACGCCGGATATCGGCGACGTTCTTATCTTTGAACGATGCGGAGCATACTCTGTAACAGAAGGAATGGCAATGTTTTTAAGCCGTGAACTGCCACCGGTGCTTTGGGTCAATTTAGACGGAAGTATAGATATATTAAGAAAAAAAACAGAAACAAACACATTAAATGGACGAATGGAGGAAAAATAACATGAACGAATTAATTGAAATCTTAGAAGAACTTTTACCTGGAGAAGATGTTGAAAACTGCACCACATTGATTGATGACCATATCTTGGATTCCTTTGGTATCTTATCACTGGTATCTGAGATTGAAGATGCATTTGAGGTAGAAATCTCGCCAGCAGAACTCATCCCTGATAATTTCAACTCTGCCTCTGCGCTATGGGATATGATTACCAGACTGAAGGAGGACAACTAGATTGGAATATCATTTACTGACCTATAGTCTTTTATTCCTTCCTGTGGTACTTATCCTGTATCAGCTGACACCAGCCAAAAAACGATGGTTGGTGCTGCTTTTCACGGATTATCTGTTTTTCTGGATGGTCAGCGGAAAACTGATTCTCTATTTTTTAATAGCAACACTGGTAACATACGGAACCGGTCAAATCCTTTCCTATGTAACCGAGCATGCCACCGTAAAAGGAAAAGCACTCACCAGAAAAAAACGTGTTTTTCTTGCCGGAGGTATCTTCATTACACTTGGAATGCTGATTATTTTTAAATACTTAAAAATATTCGGAATCCGTTTTATTGCACCAATCGGTATATCCTACTATACGCTGCAGACCATTTCCTATATGACAGATGTATATAGGGGAACCATCAAAGCCGATAAAAATATCGCTAAGCTTGCACTATATTTAAGCTTCTTTCCTCAGATTATGGAAGGTCCTATCAGCCGGTATTCCGAAACTGCCGAATTCCTTTTTGCCGGAAAAGGGATTGAGTATAAGAATCTTGTATCCGGCTATCAGCGGATTCTCTGGGGACTTTGCAAAAAAATGCTGATTGCAGACAGGCTTGCACCTGTTATTTACAAAATCTTTCAAAGCTATGAGACCTATGATGGTTCTGCAATTGCGGTTGGCGTAATCTGCTTTACTATGCAGCTTTATACAGAATTTTCAGGATGTATGGATATTATACTCGGAACCGGTGAGGTTTTTGGCATTACCCTGCCGGAAAATTTCCGACAGCCATTTTTTGCTGAAAGTGCTTCTGATTTTTGGCGCAGATGGCACATTACCCTTGGAACATGGCTGAAAGACTATGTATTTTATCCGATTTCCCTTGCAAAGCCGGTTAAAAATCTTGCAAAAAAATTTAAAAAGACATTTGGAATTGGAGTCAGCAAATTTGTAGCACCTACCATTGCATTGTTTTTTGTTTGGTTATCCAATGGAATCTGGCACGGTGCAGGGTGGACCTACCTATTTTACGGTATGTATTACTTTGTGTTAATCTTCTTTGAAAACATAACAGAGGCACCGATTAAAAAGCTACAGGAGCGCTTACATATCCATCCGGACAAAATCGGCTGGAAGCTGCTTCGGGGGCTTAAACTTTTTATCATTATTAATGTTGGAGAAATGTTTTTCCGTGCACCAACCGTTACCCAGGGCTTTCAGATGCTGAAAAATATTTGTTTTGATTTTCATTTTTCTTCTCTATTAGAGACGAATTTCGGTATCGATAACTACGATATTTTGATTTCATTATTTGGGCTTTTTGTAGTTTTCATTGTCGATATTCTCCACGAAAAGGGAATATCCATAAGAGAACGGGTTGCAGCATTCCGGCTTCCACTTAGATGGAGTTTTTGGTATGCCGTCATTGTCTTCCTTGTCATTTTCGGTGCATATGGAGCCGGATATACCATTGTGGATATGATTTATGCTGCTTATTAATACAGATAACGATTGGAGGAAGAAAATTTGAAGCACAAAAAAAATATATGGCACTGTGCCGGTTTCCTGCTGGGTCTGGTCATAATCCTTGCATTACTGTCCTGTGTTTTCCGCCGTAAGGATGGAATTTATGTATATGATGCCCTTTCTGTTAGTGTAAAATCAAGTGATATCAAAGCCGAACCGGATAACAGTCTGGATGTCATTTTTTATGGTGACAGTGAAGCATATTCCAGCTTTTCGCCAAATCATCTCTATTCTAAATTTGGCTATACATCCTTTTGCTGTGGTACAGCTGCCCAAAAGGTTTGTGATACCTATGCACTTTTGACAGAAGCTTTTAAAACCCAGTCCCCTAAGGTGATTGTGTTAGAAGCAAACTGCTTATACCGCACCCTTAACGAAGAGGATAATAAAAAGGATATCGTCATGAATTTTCTGACTGATTCCGTCCCGGTATTTGCAAACCATTCAACATGGAAGCTCTTTGTAAGAAAAGCCCTGCCCAGTGGTCGGGAAAAACGCAGAAGAGGACAAAAGGGATTTGTTTTAAGAAAAGACAGCAGACCCTACAAAGGTGGCAAATACATGAAAAAAACAAAGAAAGCAGACGAGCTTTCATCAGATGTTACCACTTATTTAAATAAAATTGCCACATTATGCAAAGAAAATAATGCAGAGCTGTTAATAGTCAGTACCCCTTCTCCAAGGAACTGGACGTATAAAAAACACAATGGGGTACAATCCTGGGCCTCCTTACATGGCGTTACCTATATTGATCTTAATCTTGATAAAGACATTAAAATCAATTGGAAGAAGGATACCAAAGACAGCGGAGATCATCTAAATTATAGTGGTGCCAAAAAGGTTACCAATTACATGGGCAAATATTTCCGTGATCATTATAATCTGACGGATCATCGGGAATAAGATAACAGATACGACGAAACATGCATCATACCACAACCGTTGAAAAAGGCTGTTACCTCATCACTTTGAATGAGGTAACAGCCTTCTTATAATTAGAAACTACTTTTTAAAATCCCACTTCAACAGCTAAGCAATATGTCTATAAGCGCCTTAGTGCAGACGAAAAGTCTATAAATAGCTCTTTAATTTATCTACCATGTCAAGCTTCTCCCATGGTAAATCAAGATCCGTACGTCCAAAATGTCCATAGGCAGCAGTCTGCTTATAGATTGGGCGACGTAAGTCTAACATCTTGATAATTCCGGCTGGGCGAAGGTCAAAATTCTCGCGAACAATCTCCACAAGCTTTAATTCATCCAGCTTGCCGGTTCCAAAGGTATCTACACGAATAGAGGTTGGACGAGCCACACCAATTGCGTAGGACAACTGAATCTCACATTTATCCGCAAGACCTGCAGCTACAATATTCTTTGCCACATATCTTGCTGCATAAGCAGCGGAACGGTCCACCTTAGTGCAGTCCTTTCCTGAAAATGCTCCACCGCCATGACGGGCATATCCACCGTAGGTATCCACAATAATCTTACGGCCGGTAAGACCAGAGTCACCATTTGGTCCGCCGATTACAAAACGTCCTGTTGGATTGATGAAGAACTTGGTATCCTCGTCTACCATCTCCTGTGGAAGAACCTCATCAAATACATACTTCTTAATGTCTGCATGAATCTGCTCCTGCGTTACTTCTTCACCATGCTGGGTAGAAAGAACAACAGCCTCAAGACGAGTTGGCTTTCCATTTTCATCATACTCTACAGAAACCTGAGTCTTGCCATCCGGTCTTAAATATGGAAGGGTTCCGTTCTTACGAACCTCTGTTAACTTTCTTGCAAGCTTATGGGCCAAGCTAATTGGATATGGCATATACTCCTCTGTTTCGTTGGAAGCAAAGCCAAACATCATACCCTGGTCACCGGCGCCGATTGCCTCGATGTCCTCATCACTCATCTGATTCTCTTTTGCCTCTAATGCCTTATCTACACCCATGGCAATATCGCTGGACTGTTCATCAATGGCAGTAATGACACCACAGGTATCGCAGTCAAAACCATACTTTGCACGGTCATAACCAATTTCACGAATGGTATCACGGACAATCTTTTGAATATCTACATAACCCTTCGTACTAATCTCACCCATTACCAAGACAAGTCCTGTTGTAATGGAAGTCTCACATGCCACACGACTGTTAGGATCCTGTTCCATTAATGCATCTAACACTGCATCCGAAATCTGGTCACAAATTTTGTCAGGATGTCCCTCAGTAACGGACTCTGACGTGAAAATTAATTTCTCCATTTTTTCCTCCTGTAGTTAACAAAAAAACTTCAAATCCCTGAGGATTTGAAGTTTTTGAGTTCACTATGTTCAAATCCTCTTATTGATCGATTGCTCGCTTCAGGCCGGCACCTTCCAGTTTCTGGGGTTGCCGTGGCTTCATAGTCCCTTCTGACTCCACCACTCTGAATAAGAGAAGTTTCTTTGCAATTATATAAATACTTTTTGTAACGAGTATAGGTTACACCATGTGATTAATGATGTCAAGTAGGAATCTTACATCATCTCATCAATCATAGCAAGAACTTCCTCGCCAAGCTCCTTAGAAAGCTTCTGCGCATCTTCTAAAGAAGTTCCCTTTACACCATAGTAGAACTTCACCTTTGGCTCTGTTCCGGATGGTCTTACACATAACCATGCACTGTCACTCAAATCATAGTAAAGTACATTTGAACTTGGAAGTCCGGTTGGTGTTACCTCACCGGTTGCCATATTCTTAATGGTATCTTCCTTGTAGTCACGTGCTGAAAGCACATCATACTTACCAATCTTGGCAGGTGTATTCGCTCTAAGAGATGCCATAATAGACTGAATTTTCTCAAGTCCCTCGATACCTTTAAATCCAACTGACTGGATGGCATCCATACAATAGCCATACTTATCATACATATCCACCATTGCATCCCATAAGGTCTTGCCCTGGCTCTTATAATATGCCGCAGCCTCACAAAGTGCCATGGTAGCCACAATCGCATCCTTATCTCTTGCATGGGTTCCGATTAAGCAGCCGTAACTCTCCTCAAAACCGAAGAGATACTGACCTTTACCTGTGGTCTCGAAACCAAGAATCTGCTGTCCGATATATTTGAAGCCTGTTAACACTTCAATCAATTTAATATTATAATGCTTTGCAATCTCATCTGCCAGATTAGAGGTTACGATTGTCTTAATCAATGCACCATCTTCCGGAAGGGAACCGTTAATCGCCTTCATCTGACCAATCTCATAGTCAGCAAGTAAGCATCCTGACATATTTCCGGTTAAAGTAATGTATTCTCCGGTCTTTGTATCCTTCACATATACTCCAAGACGGTCTGCATCCGGGTCTGTTGCAAGCACAAGGTCTGCATCCTTTTCCTTTGCAAGCTTTAATGCCAACTCAAAGGCTTCGGCAGACTCAGGATTTGGATAACTTACGGTTGGGAATTCACCATCTGGCAATTCCTGCTCTGGAACTACATACACATTCTCAAATCCAATCTCCTTAAGCACACGTCTTGCCGGAATATTACCGGTTCCGTGAAGTGGAGTATAGACAATCTTAATATCCTTTCCATATTTATCAATACAATCCTGATGAAGCACAAGCTTCTTTAACTCATTAATATAAACATAATCTACTTCAGCACCAATGGTTACATAAAGACCAGCCTTAACTGCCTCTTCCTTATCCATTGTCTTACAGGTAGACAAATCAGAAATGGCCTTTACCTCTGCCATAATTCCGCTGTCATGAGGAGGCGTAATCTGTGCACCATCCTCCCAGTATACTTTATATCCATTGTACTCTGGTGGGTTGTGGCTTGCAGTCACATTAATACCAGCAATACATCCTAAATGACGAACCGCAAAAGACAATTCCGGTGTTGGGCGAAGAGACTCAAAACGATACGCCTTAATTCCATTTGCTGCTAAGCAAAGTGCTGCTTCATCTGCAAATTCCGGTGACATTCTTCTTGAATCATATGCAATGGCTACACCCTTGTTCTCGCCGCCCTGCTTCTTGATATAGTTGGCAAGACCCTGGGTTGCACGACGTACCACATAGATATTCATGCGGTTGATACCGGCACCAATGATGCCACGAAGTCCTGCTGTACCAAACTCTAAGTCTGCATAGAAACGTTCCTTAATCTCCTTATCGTCGTCTGCAATTGCAGCTAACTCCTTCTTTGTGTCCTCATCAAAGTAAGGATTGCTCATCCACTCGTCATAAATCTTTTTGTAATCCATCAGTAATCTCCTTTCCTAGTTGCGAAAGCATTTTCATTCAAGCTCGTTATCCAGCACCATATTCTACCACAGATACCTTTTATTTGCAAATCATTTACCATCAAATTCATATCAATTCCGTTACTCTAATTCATCAAACTGGAAATAGAAGTTAGCGGATCGTAGGTCAGCGTGGTGTCCTTTCCATCATCCGTCAATGTGATGGTATAGCTTTTTGACAGATATCCTGTCTGACTTAACGTGATAATATGGCTGCCCGTTACCTTCTTAAGAGAGATTGGTGCAATTCCCACATACTCACCATCAAAATAAACGCTGGCACCACTCGGTGCTGTAATAATCAGCTTATTAGCTGTCTGCTTGTTAACTGTGCTATCTCCACTTTCTGTTGTTGCTTCCGTCGTCTTCTCTGTCGTTGCTGTTTCTCCGGAAGTATTTGGAGCAGTACTTCCACTTGTCTGTGTGCTAGTACTGGTTTTCGACGTTGTACTACTTTCTGTGCTCCCGTCTGCCGGTGTCAGGTTATATTCCTTCACCTTATACGCATATTTCACATTAAAATCTGCACTATAACTCTCGTATCCATCTGCCTGAATCAAAATGCTATGCTTACCATAGGTAAGTTCCACTGCTCCCTCCGTATTCACCCTCCTGCCATCTATATAGACAGCTGCATTTGAAGGTGTAACCTGAAACATAACAGAACCCATCTGCTTTGGCTCAATGGCAATATCCGCAAGCGATAAAACCGTCTCCTGATTACGGACAATCTCTACTTTCTTATTTCCCACGTCATCCCCTTTGGCAATCCGCAGTGTATATTCTCCCTCCCGGACCGTCAGCAGCATATCTTCTGTTACAGGTACGATCACATCATAACCAACCTCCACCATGCCGCCGATATAACCTGCATAATCCGTAAGGCGAAGATATCCGTGTCCTAATTCTACATAAACGGAACAAACAATATCATTATAAAGCCATACAGAAATCTGATCCTCGGAACAAATCTCACTCAAATATATCTCCGTATTATCTGAAAATGCAGTTGCATTATCACTCATATGATAGGCTTTTCCACCCCATGTTATCGTATTTTCCAAAATATCCACATTTGCACCAGAAATGTGTTCCAACTTCTGTACCTTTTCATTATTGCTGACATGAAGAGAAATGAGTTTATCACGGTTACCATCATAAACGATATCTGCCACAGTTCCCGGCTCGACGCGGCTCATGGAAAGCACATCCCCGTACTTATCCTGCACATCCGTTCCACCATTGTAACTTAATGTAAGCTCAGTATCATAACTGACTGCCTTTAAGCTGATTTTCCCATTTACCTCATCAATGTTGCTGACAATGACAAATGCCGAAATCTCATCCACCGCCTCCGGCTCCTCATCATATACCGGCACCGTAATTTCCCGGTTACCACAACCTGTAAATGCAAGACAAACCAGCACAAAAAGCAAGCATAAATAAACCCGCCTGCCTCTGCGCCGGCTCCTTATATTATTTTCTTTTCTTTCCAATGTTAATCTCATGTATATCCTATCCTTTATTTATAAATCCCATTTGTAAAACATTGTACGGAAATCAACTCTGTCTTAGCAAACGTAATTTTGTCATATCCCTATACAATCTTTGAGACATTTTATCTTTTTATAGCTTTGCCAGTACACAGCTCTGCCTTTAATAAAATTATTTTCTAAAAGGGCTATTTGCGCGAACAATGAGCCAAGCGGAAGGGCTTGCACTTCCATTTGGCGAATGTCGCGTTCATCGAAGATGCGTCCGTTGGTACTTGCATTGAGTACTTAGCGAGGTCTTTTCGAGCTTAGTACGAAAGTACACTTGCCCACTTCGCATTGAACACTTAGTGAGTGCCTTAGCACGAACTTAGTGTGAAAGTGTGCCTTGGCTGTGAGGTACTTTCGAACCTAGTGGGCATAGTGTCACCTTGCTTACGTACCATTACGCACGCAACTAAGCGCGATGCCTGAGACCTTAGCTTGCTTGCAAGCTTAGTTCGAAGGTATGCCTTGTGCTGCGGGCCCGGCTGGAAATAATTTTATCAAAGGCAGAGCGTCCGCTAATCATCACTATTATACCTAATCCAAAGACACTTGCAAAGTCCCAAATTTCTCTAACATTTCCTGTTTTTCCTCCTCCTGCAATATAACATTTTGCAGTTTTTCTACATACTTCGGAGACAAAAATGCTTTATTCGAGTTATAATATCCGTTTGCAATTTTCCAGAATTTTTCCGGATAAGAAAAAAGGATATATATGTAGTGGTAATCCTCCTGTGTCAGTGGAATCTCTTCACTGTATGCATGCAGAAGCTCCCACAAAAGTTCAAAACTAAAATGATTCTTCTCCATTGCCTTTCTTGCAAACTGATACAGGTCATTTAACTGATTTCCTTTTGAAAACCGTTCAAAATGTACAATTGCCCCATCTTCATCCAAAACGTTTTCTCCTGCACCGGCTATTTCCACAGTTCTGCCTTTTTCAAATAATAAAATATTGTGCTGGTTGAAGGCTCCATGACAAATACCAAAATGCTTTTCTCCCACCATTTTCAGTGCTTCCTGACCTTTGCCTGCCAACTGCTCCACACAGTATTCCCCCTGCTTTGCATATTCCCCATATACCTGCAAAAACAAATTCTCAAAGGCATTCTTTTTCTTTACCTTTCCAATATATCTATATATCTTTTTCAGTTCCCGGTTATGCCGCACAAAGGTATCTGCAATTTCCCTATCCTTTTCAAAAACTACTTCATTTTCTTCCTTCTCATCCTGTTGTACTTCGTCGCTCCCTGTGTTCTCCATCATTTCTATCAAAATATTTTCCCTGATATCATAAACACGGGAAATCCATTCCAGCTCCTCTCCATTTTCAACTGCCTGACGTATCTCCGAAATCCGCTTTTCCTCTTTCTCCCTCTGGTACTTTTTCCACGCCGGGTCAAACTCGGCAGTTGCCAGCTTTCCATAACTATGAAAATTTGCCAGCATTTTAACGGAACGAACCATATCCGCCGGACAGTGCATGTCACACTCATTTCCATCAAAATGTCTTTTCATGACAAAGGGCTGCCTGTATCTGTCACAGGAGAATAAAATTCCCTCCCTGTTTGGAACAATCATATCCATACCAAAGAAACCATTTTTCTCCAAAATCTGCTTTAACACATACTCCTGTTCTAACCGAACCATATTACCACGAAACGGTTCTAATATCATCATACCTTTGTCGGTGCTTAAAATGACCGCTCCCCGTCCTTTCCGCATCCCCAGTATTTCCACCTCATATTGTTCAAATACCTCCGCAAGCTTTTCTGACATAAAAAACATCCCCTTCATACAATGAACTCATCGATTTCTATCCGATAATCCATTGTATGAAGAGGATTTGTATTTCATGCTATCTTGTTTTAAATACTTATATATGCTAAAATCCCACATGGACAATAGTCAGCGTTACATAAAAAGGAGAGGGAAATAATAATGGCAAAGGAATTATCATGGAATATCGAAAGTCAGGGAACAACGCATCAGATAAAGTTTAGTAAGAATCAGATTTATATCGATGCAATGGAAGGAATGAAATTAAAAGAATTTCAAAGCAAAAAGATTAACGGACATACGGAGTATGCCATTCCGGTTAATGGAGATACGTTTTATTTCTACGTAAATCCGTATACAGCACCTGTACTCACACATGATGGTGTTGATTGTAAGACGAACGAACCATTCGTTCCAACCAAGCTGCCAAAATGGATATGGGTATTTTGGATTTTATATATCATTGATTTTATGCTTTTATGTGGCGGTGCTTTGGGAGGTGCAATGAATGCCGGAGGAGCATATTTATCTGCTGCAATAGCAAGTGATAAGAAAAAGAGTACCGCTGCAAAAGTATTCATATGCTTAGGTATGTGGCTTGTGTTTACAGTTATTGAATTTATTGTTGCATTTTTTGCAACCAAAGCTTTATATAGTCTCTAATTGTTTCATAATACTTTCATTAGAAACACACGAAACTGTTTTTATATTATTATAAAATTTTAATTCCCCCGAATTCGGGGGAATTAAAATTGGTATTTTGTCGAGTTCTTTAGAACAAAAAATAATAATAGCATGTAGTTGACATATCACTACCTTGCACGCATTTCCCATCAAAAAACATTATTCTTCTGGTAGATATGGCTTCAACATTCCCACCAACTCATACACTTTCGTGCCAGGAGCAGCCTTTGATGGTGGCTTTCCCTTATTAACTTCATCCAGCCTTTTCGCATTGACAATAGCAACATCCATGAATGGACGCAAAACCTGATACATATCAGTACGATTTTTTTTGTATTCTCCTGCACCAATTTTAGTCAAGCAATCCGTCAGCTTCGGCCAGTACTTTGTTCGATGAATATCTGACTGCATATAACAAAAATGCAATAGAAACCAAAGCTCTACACACTGGTTGGACCAGATTGCATGATACTCTGTTTCTTCTGAGCTGTTCTCTGCACATAACTGTACAACTCGATCAATATGCTCTGCTGGAAAGTCATCGGTGTCGTATACCACCCAAACATGACGATATACATTGGCGCTGTCTTTAGCCAATTGCCTTGCTTTTGTAAATAAACTAATAGTATTATCTCCTGCGCCCGACACATCCAACTGTATTTTCTCAGGATATTGCTTATTGATAATATCCTTAATTGTCCCAAAATATGCTGGTTCAGTATCTGTACCTTCAGACACTATCAAATGATACTCCGGATGAATCCTAATTACTCTGTCTGGCTTCTTTTTCATCCAAACCTTGTTTAAGTCACTTTTCTTTGGAGGTTTTAGGCTCAAATCCACTCACCTCCACTTAACATATTCTGGAGATACGGATCCGCACCATATCTACCTTCCAAATACTGTTTGTCAAATGCTGCTGTACTATTTACTCTTTCATTGTCCTCACGACGAATTTCATAAAGAGAATATATTTCACTACTGTGTTTTTCATTTAAAGCTGCAAACCATATTTCGTCTCTTCTAAACACACTATTCTTCATCGTAGCCATATCATGCGACGTAAAAAGAAGTTGTGCTCCATGTTTATTAATCTTTGGGTTCTTGAACATAGAGATTACATATCTCAAAAGTTTCGGATGCAGCTTTGCATCCAATTCATCTATTATTACGAGGCGTCCTTCCTTCAAAGCAACAAGCATAACAGGAAGAGCTGCTATTAATTTTCTAGTACCATCCGACTCATGATCAAAAGGCAATTCATATTCTACTCCTTCGATTGTACGCTTCATGTATAGCTGTTCTTCTTTATCATCAAATCGATAATCATCTACATCGATACCCATTTCATTTAACAGCATTATTATCTGCTTCTTTATTTCATCATCATTTGAAACCATGATTTGCATTTCTGCCATAGGATTCGCATAATTACGAATAATACAAGATTCAAACCATTCCTGAACCTCTGCAATCACTGGAATATTATAGTTAATAGCCAAGAATGATAAAAACGGCATCTTACTATTAATACTTGTGTTTACTTTTTCATTTTTTAAAATTGTACCAAGAGAGATTTCATTATTTTCGCGATAGAAAATATGTGCCGGCTTCTTGCCACCAATACTCTTCCTATCCAGTGTTTCTGCCGATATTTCATCCTTAAAAATTCCCAGATAGTAACGGTACTCATATTCTTCCGTTCTGAAAAATATCTGAAATTCTGTGGGTTCTTCTTTTGAAACTGCATCAAACAGGAAAGGCTCTGCTGTGATCCTCTGCTGCAAAATGAGAGACTTTCTAGTACTTCCCAACTCATGGATTGGCCTTACAACAGTTGTAATTAGGCATGATAATGCTTTGATAAGATTTGTCTTTCCTCCACCATTCGGACCATAAATAACACTAATTGGCAAAAGTTCGCTACATTTATCTTTTATTATTAAGCTATCCTTAAACTCCGATATTGTTGTTGCCTGCAAATCAAATGTGGTTTCTTCCTTATATGATTTAAAATTCTGAAATGAAAACTGACAAAGCATCTTCTTCGCCTCCTTCTATATATCACTCAATATATCACTATTTTACTTATTTCGCAACTTTTATATGCGTTATGCAAAAATATTTTTTGTATAACGTATATAAAAAATTCCGCAACATCACATCAGCTGAATTAAAATCTGAGATTCCTGTTTTAATGACAAATTCTGATCATTGTGATATTATACAAATCTAAGCAATTGTGAATTACTTAATAAAAAAATGAAGTGAGACCAAAAATATGATAATTTAATTATAGACGAAAGGGCAATTCAATAATGTGAAGCCGAAAGGGTAAAACAATAATAAAAGCTTATGTATATCGACAAATGAGATATACATAAGTTTTTATTTTGACAATTTATTCATAAAATCTGTTCAGACCATAAAAAAGCTGCAACATTACATATTCATTCTCATAATATATGTAATGTTACAACTTCTATCATTTTCGTTATATTACATCAAATAAATCAAATACGCAATGGTAAGACAAAATCCCACTGCAAACATGAAAAGTCCAAAGGACACACTCTTTGAAATGAGCTCTAGTCTTTTATCTTAAAATCAGAATTTGACTTCTCCAAAGAATAGCCTTTTTGCCCGCAGAAATCTTTTACAAATTCTAAGTCTAATGCTTTTTGCAGTTCTCTTTCAATATTTCGCTTATTTACTTTTTTCATCAGTCACCTCCAAAAATATTAAACTGACCATTACTGTCATATCATAGCGCTTGTACTCGTTGTGCACAAAGAAATATTTTATAAGTGATTTCCAAATCACCGGACAGCTGATGGAAAACTGTCCGGAATATCCATCGTGAACAAGCAGATGATATGGTTATTAAATTAGAGGGAATAAAACCATATTTATATTTGTTCACAATCTTCTAACCATATTGCTTTTGTTGATATTTCACCCCCACACTTAGGGCATTTTAGAAATGGTAATTGAGCCATTTTATTTAATATTTCAAACCTGTTTTTCATTGTAATATATAAATCTGGGTCAGTTGGATTAACAACATTTCCAGTCCAATCACATTTTAAGCAATTGGCATATTGATGTAACACTCTTCTCCACTCACCCTGATATTTATAAACTAAACAGGGAATCCATTTTTTTTCTTTTCCCCATTTGACAGGTCTAAAAGCAATTGCAAAATCTGAGTTTGTACAAATAAATTCTACATCATCTTTCAACATTGCAAACACATTACTTTCTTTTTCTGAGTTAATTCGTTTCCTTAACTTTTCTAATCCTTTATACATTTCTTTCTCAAGAACATATACATCTTCCCCATCAATATTTTCAATTCGGTTAGTTAATTCTAATATTTCTTCTATTGTCATTGAAAACCTCCTGAACCAAATCTAATTAAATATTCACTTTCTCCTGCGCCACTTAGTGTTTGCTTTATCAATTGAGACTTTGGTAAATATGCTTCAAAAACTCTTCCTTTATCTCCGGCAAATCTACGCGCAACATATATATCTGTGGTAACAGACATTAGTGTTCTATCCAATCCAAATGCTTGAGATAACTCAGTACCAAACGCACCATGTGCTTGAGCATAATCTATTTCATTTCCCCATATCTTCAACCAACTATCATGAATCTCATCAGATTGCACATATGCAGCTTCAAGATTTCCTATCTCAAAATATAAATTTCTTGTAGCATCACTCATCAGATGACCTGTTTGCTCATGAGCTAATATTTCCACATATTTATCTGTTCCTCTGTAAGCCAGTGCGATCATATTGCCAAGAAAATCATAGACTTACTTTACTTCCCTGCCCTTATAGTCCACATACTTTGTCATCCGATTTAGGGAATTGAATTTTCGGCGGATACCTCACACTATATGTATTCTAAATATAAATTAACACCAAAAATCTATCACAAAATCAAAAAAATATTGACATTTCAATTACCAAATAGTATTCTTTTAATCAAGAAGAAGCGGTTTTGTACCACTTGACTATTAATTAGTCTTGAGTGGGTTACTCGCTTCTTTTTTTATATCTACTAAATCATACAGATACATTTTTCCGTTTTTTGTACAGTTTATTACAAGGCAACCAGAATAAACATTATAATTATCTGTTTTCACATTGTTATCAAATATCGGCATTGCAAATCTTGTCGTATAATAATACCAGCCATTTGCAGCATCACCGGAATGCTTCTCTTTCTGATTTTCTCTGAAAATCTTATTAGATGCAATCTCAACCATCTCACGAATTCCTTGTACAGCATTGGCTTTCGCTTTCGCTCTTGCACCTTTTGTTTTCCTTGTATATTTTGAACCAGTATATTCATCCGGAAAATCCTTTCCCAAATATACAATATCGCCTGTTTCAGCAATTTTTATAAGTTCTCCAACATAGCGTATCAAATATTGCTCCACTTCATTCCAGTCAATATTCTGTTTATTTGAAAAAATAACATCTGGTAAAACAACTACTTTATTACCCTCGCCGTCCATTACAATTTCTAGTTTTTCCATAATGTTTCCCCCTTTGTACTAAAAGTATTGTATCATGTATATATGTCATTCTACAACAACTACCCGAATTTACTTATTCCGTCTGCATATTTCCATCTTTTTTACGATTTGTTATTTCCAGCCGTAAACTGTACAACTCGGGTATTTCCAGCTGTTTTCAATTTTACTTTGGTTGTTTCGCATAGTTTAACAGTATCTGAGTCAATCTTTTTTATACGCATAAAACGCACCTCTTTCGCAACAAAAATTTGTTTTGAAAAAAGTGCGTTTATATCGTACTGTTCGAAC
>JAQXLK010000150.1 GCA_029012085.1 Clostridiales bacterium | reverse complement strand
TCTGCCCTGCTCAAATGTTACGCCAAATACATCCTTCTGCTCAATTGGAGCAGGAACGTAATTTTCATCAATCTCAATCACACAGTAATTGCCTTTCTTCTTTGCTTTTAATATCTCAAGCGCTACCGGCTCATATCCTGGAGCAATAATACCGTCAGAAACCTCACGCTTAATCAGCTTTGCTGTTGCCACGTCACAAACATCAGATAAAGAAATGAAATCACCAAAGGATGACATTCTGTCTGCACCTCTTGATCTTGCATAAGCATTTGCAAGTGGTGTAAGCTCACCCATATCATCTACCCAGTAAATCTTACGCTCTACATCGGATAATGGAAGTCCTACTGCTGCACCTGCTGGGGAAACATGCTTAAAAGAAGTTGCTGCAGGAAGTCCAGTTGCCTTCTTAAGCTCCTTTACAAGCTGCCAGCCATTAAATGCATCCAATAAATTAATATATCCCGGCTTACCACATAAAATCTTAATTGGAAGCTCTCCATTCTCCTTCATAAATACACGGGATGGTTTCTGATTTGGGTTACAACCATATTTTAACTGAATTTCATTCATTTTCAAATTCTCCTTTTTCTCTTTATTCTTAAAATAATTACGAATTAATTAATAACTTATGCTGTAAAAATGCAACAAGCATATTATTTATTCTTATTAATAATCTTTGTCTCATAGCTTCCATCTTCAAGATCAATATAACGAACAAAAAGGGATACCTTATTGTCCTCATTCAAATTATTCCATACAAGTTCAGCAAATTCATTCATATCATTTGGAATATCCACCAATGTAGGCTCACCTTCGAAGCTAGGAAGTGGATTGCCATCACCCATATAAGTATGAATGAAATGTCCCTCACCATTTACCGGATTCTCATAAGCAAAGGTATAACGGTTACATGCATCCGGATTACCATTGTTGCTCTTAAGAATAGACATTGCATAGTTATAGCTGCCGCCCTCAATATGAAGGATACCTGAAATTCTAGGTGTGTAGTTTGGAGCATCCGGCTCAAACTCACGGGTTCTTAATGCCTGCTCAAAAGTAAACTGCTTATTCATCAAATCATAAATCGTATCTGTCTGATCACCATTAGTTACAATGGTCTTATTACCAAGTACACGAACCGGTGCATAAATAATCAGACTTGGGTCTTCTAATTTACTAGGGTCAAATGCCTGTGTGCGGATTCCTTCTCCATCCTCAACAAACACACGATTGCGGCTGTTCTCACTTCTACCCATAATAAAATAGGCAATTGCGGCATGCTTGCCATCCGGTGTCTTACCAATTACAATACCTCTTCCAGGATAAGTTGTGGAAGAAAGCTCTGCAGCTAATGATTTCATCTCCATAATAGTACCTCCATAAAATATTAATACGTAAAAAAACCGCCCGGGTATCCGAAAAGCGGGTGCCCAGACGGTCGGCAATGAATATTGTTGTGCTCCCTGTGAGTGCTCTCACATATCCGTCAGTTACACAACCTTATACATTATATAATACATACTTTTTAATAAATTGCAAGCTATTTTAACACAGAAATTACATACCTATTAAATTGAGCTTTCCTTACACAAAAAAACAAGCTAAAATCTCTAAATTCCAGCTTGTTAAAATGAACAGCCAATAGGGGAATCGAACCCCTGTTTCCGCCGTGAGAGGGCGGCGTCTTAACCGCTTGACCAATTGGCCTTGTCGTTGACGACTTGCTTACTATAACAAATATTTTGCAAGTCGTCAACCCTTTTTTTAACTTTTTATCATACTTTTCTATAAATCAAATATAGAAAGCTGACTGCTTTCCGGCAGACCATCTAATAAACCAAGATTTGCCATCTTTTCTACAGTTGATTTACCAATCTTTGCACGATTTCGTAAATCTTCTCTTGAAATAAATCTTCCACCTTTTGCTGCTTCTTTAATCTGCTCAGCAGCCTTACCTGCCACACCTTCAATGGAACAAAACGGAGGCATAATCTTACCATCAATAATCAGACAGTTTATGTCATCCGCACGATAAATATCAATCGGCATAAATTCCAAGCCTCTTGCATACATTTCTTCCACAAGGCGCATATCTCTCATTGCATCTTCTTCTGCACCGGAAACCTCTTCTTTTGGTTTTTTACGAATCTCATCCATACAACGATGTAAATGCTCCGGTCCCTGACACATCGTCTCATAGTTAAATGCCTTTGCCCGGATACTAAAATAGGCAGCATAATAGGCAAGGGGTTCATTAATTTTATACCATGCAATCCGCCATGCCATCATGACATATGCTACCGCATGTGCTTTCGGAAACATGTACTTAATCTGTGTACAGGACCATATATACCAGTCCGGAACATTATGAGCTAACATTTCTTTCTCCCATTCCGGCCATTTGTCACATTTTCCCTTTGCAACAATTCCTTTACGAACCTTTTCCATAATATTAAAAGCAAGTCCAGGCTCCAATCCCATATGAATCAGATATACCATAATATCATCTCGACAACAGATTGCATTGGTCAGGTCTGTTTTTCCTTCTGCAATCAAAGTCTGTGCATTATTTAACCATACATCCGTTCCGTGTGACAAACCGGAAATACGAGCCAAATCCGAAAAGCTCTTAGGCTTCGTATCCACAAGCATCTGAATAACGAAATCCGTACCAAACTCAGGAATTCCCAAGGAACCGGTAGGACATCCACTAATATCTTCCGGTGTGATTCCAAGAACCGCAGGACTGTGGAAAAGCTCCATAACATCTTTATCATCCAATGCAATGTTCTTTGCATCTGTTCCCGTTAAAACCTCCAAGCGGCGGATAATGGTCGGATCATCGTGTCCTAAAATATCCAG
>JAQXLK010000149.1 GCA_029012085.1 Clostridiales bacterium | reverse complement strand
ATGGCTCTCTCTTCAATATATTCTTTCACACAACTACCCCTCAGAAAGCTTTTTTACATTGTATGCAAAAGCTTTCCCGGATAGTCCATGAAAAAATCCGCAGTCTGTGAAACTGCGGATAAAATCAAAAATTATAACCTTTATAATCAGAAATATTCTAATTACAAATATTCTTTTTAATATTAGAAATTCATATTTAATTATCTTTAGAATCTTCAAATTTAAAGAATTCGTCTTACGGCCAGAATTGTACGATACGTTGCATTACTGATTTTAATGCCTGTTCTCTCCGAACTGGCATGTACAATCTGCCCGTTTCCGATATACAATCCCACATGTCCGGCATAACAGATTAAATCGCCGGGCTGTGCCTGAGAATAATCGACGCCGGTTCCAAAGAATCTCTGGCTGGTAGAATCACGTGGAATCCGAATTCCAAAGTGAGCATATACGCTTTGTGTAAATCCTGAACAGTCTGTTCCGTTCGTCAGGCTTGTCCCACCGAATACATAGGGATTTCCAATGAACTGACAGCCATAAGCCGCCACATCTCTTCCAAGTGCAGAACCTTCCGAACTGCTAACAACGTTCTCAACAACCTGAGAAGAATCAATCTTCGTAGAAGAGCCATTTCCCTTAGCTACAGCCAAATTATTTTTCGCAAGTTCTTCCTGTCTGGCCTTCTCTTTTCGTTCTTCTTCCTCTTTAGCCTCTAACTCTTTGATTCTTGCCGTCTGCTCTTCTAATTGGTTTTTATACGCAGCAGCCTGTGCAGTAGCCTGTGCTAACTGATCTTCAAAATTGGCAACACTCTGCTTTTTGGCATTGATAATATTCTCTAAGTAATCCTGTTGTTCTTTTAGCTCATTTTTACTGGTCAACAAATCAGCTTCTTCGATTTCCAGTTCGGTTTTATAATCAGAAATCCTTTGGATGGTCTGTTCATACAGATTTAGCATTTCCCGATCATAGGAGTAAAGCTCCTCGGCATAAGAAGCCTTATTGAGCATATCAGGCCAACTGTCTGCTTCCAATAAAACAGCCATATAGGCACTGTCTCCCTTTTCGTACATAAAACGGATGCGTGTTTTCATATTTTCATATTGAACAAGAGCATCTTCCTGTGCCTTCTTTAATTCTTCTTTTACAACGCCAATCTCATCCTCTTTTGCAGCAATCTCATCCACACAAATACTGATACTGGTTAATACATCCACTAATTCTGTATCCAGTACCACGATCTCTTCGGAAACAGCCTGCTTTTGTTGCTCAATATCATCTACACGCTCATTTACCTCTTCTAAAGCTTCCTGAGTCTTCTCTTTTTCTTTTTGAACATCCTGAGAAGTTTCAGCGAATACAGATAGCGCAGATCCGAATGTCATTATGCAAATCATTAGTATACAAAGTATACGCTTTTTCATATGAATACTCCGTTTCCCTGCTCTTACTTATCAAAGTGTAGTCCTAATCAACATTAATACATAGAGTCATCCAAGAAAGGCATACTCTCGTTTTCAGTGATTGATGCTGTTTCCTTAATCCGATTCAAAATTACTTTTCTTCTGACATAAGAACGCAGATATTCATCACTTTTGGATTCAATCATCTCAGCCGCAGAAGAAAAACCGTATTTTTCATATTCTTCCTGCGCTGTCTTTTTAATATCATCGTCGGTTACGGTAATTCCCTCTGCCTTTGCAATAGCCCTGCAAATCAAATCACTTTCTGCCTCAGATTTCGCAACAGACTGACGCTGTGCCTCATAAGATTCTGCATCATATCCCATGGAAGTAATCATGGTATCGGTATCAACACCATATTGAGTTGCATACTCTTCTAAATCAGCATCCAGCTCTGCCAGCTTTTCATCAAGCAAAATCTGCGGTATTTCTTTAATCTCACAATTTGCCGCTACCTGTTCCCACAATGCGCTATCAACCAGGCTTTCGTTTTGATCCTCACAGGAATCTTCAATAAACCCTTTTACATAGCTTGTATATTCATCGTAGTTTGTAACACCTTCAATACCAAAACCTGCAAAGAATTCTTCATCGTATTCCGGCAATAGGGGATCATCAATAGAATTAACTGTTACAGTAAATACAACATCCTGACCGGCCAACTCTTCATTATTTTTATATTCTTCCGGAAAGGTTAAATTCAAATCCACTGTTTCACCGACGTTAACACCTACGAGACCATCTTCAAATCCGTCAATAAATTGACCGGAACCGATTTCAAGATGTGCTCCTTGTGCAGTTCCGCCATCAAAAGCAACGCCGTCTTTTTTTCCTTCATAATCGATATTAACGACATCGTTCATGGAAACAGTCTGCTTATCCGTTGCTTGATAATCATACAAATCATAGCTGGAAACATAATATTCCAAATCCTGATCAATGTATTGTTTTAAATCATCATCCGTAAAATCATAGTGATCAACTGTCACTTCCAGGTTCTTGTAATCACCTAATGTTACATAATCATCCGGATTAATTGCTTCAAGTCCCTCTGCTTTTTCTTTTCCACAAGCAGTCAAAGAAGACATCATTGCAATCACAAAGCCGACATATACTAATTTCTTTTTCATTTTTTTCTCCTCAATTATTTATAATTAGTTTTAGTTTAGCACAGCCACATGTTTATGTAAACACAACCCGTCTTCGGAAAATGTGAATTTTTTTTGAAAAATATAAAAGATTTATTTTTGGCAGCTTTTTTTGTTAATTCTCTCTAAATTTCCTCTAAATATCGAATTCCTTGCACTTTATTTCAAAGAATGATACAATAGTCTTGCTTATTCAGGTTATTAAAAATTCAGGAGGTATTCCATGAGTACTACAGGATGGATTATACTCATTGTAACAATTCTTGTTTTAGTTGCAATGATTGTAGGAATTGTATTTCTTTACAAAAAAGCGAAAAAGAACCAGGAAGCCCAGGAAGTGGCTATGGAGGCCAATAAACAGACCTTATCCATGTTAATCATTGATAAAAAACGCCTCAAA
>JAQXLK010000148.1 GCA_029012085.1 Clostridiales bacterium | reverse complement strand
GCTGTTGTTATTTGCTTTGCTGTTTTGTTATCAGCGCCGCAACAGTGATTATATTAGCACAGGGTTAAACCAATGTCAACACCTTTTTTTAATTTTTTTCGACTTTTTTTAACAAGCACTTTCAAGCCCTTGTATTTGCTTAATTTTTGTATTTTATAATTTGTCAGTTTTTAAGTTTCTCTCAAGAATTGAACGCCGGATGACAATTTGTTTTACTCTTAATATATAGTTCACGAAAAATACACTATCCTATCAGTTCAACCACTTCTGACAGTCTACTCACCCCAATCATTTTCATTCCTGCTATTTCCTTTATAATATCGGCATTACTTTTAGGTAATATACAAGTAGTAAATCCCATCTTCGCTGCCTCCCTTGCACGTTGCTCTGCCATAGTCACTCCTCGAATTTCTCCCGCAAGACCAACTTCACCAAAAATCACTGTATGTGCATCAATTGCAACATTTTTAAAGCTTGAAATAAGTGCTGCCACGATTCCAAGATCAAGTGCAGGTTCTCCCACTTTCATACCACCTGCAAGATTCACATATGCATCACTTCCCGCCATCATCATTCCTTCTCTTTTTTCCAACACTGCCATTAACAAATTTACTCGGTTATAATCTATTCCAACCGAAGTACGTCTCGGCAAATTAAAATTCGTCTGGCAAACCAAAGCCTGAATTTCAATCAAAATTGGGCGGGTTCCTTCCATAGCACAAACCACAACCGAACCGGATGCTTCTAACGGTCTTCCATTCAACATAACCTGGGAAGGATTATCTACTTCATAAAGACCTGTGTCCTTCATCTCAAATACACCTATTTCATTCGTTGAACCAAAACGGTTCTTAACTCCACGAAGAACACGGAATAATGCATTTTTTTCGCCTTCAAAATAAAGTACAGTATCCACCATATGTTCCAAAGTTCTAGGACCTGCCACATTTCCTTCTTTTGTCACATGCCCAACAATAAAAATTGCAACTCCTAATTGCTTTGCAATTCTCATAAGCCGTCCGGTAACCTCTCTCACCTGAGAAACACTGCCCGCTCCGCTTCCTATATCCTCTATGTACATAGTCTGTATAGAATCAATCACCACAACCTCCGGCATCACCTTAGTAATTGCACCCTCAATCGCGTCTAAATTTGTCTCTGATAGTGTCAGCATATCTTTTGTAAAACCACCAAGACGATCCGCCCTTAACTTAATCTGCTGCAAAGATTCTTCTCCAGAAGCATAGAGTACTTTGTGATCTGCCTCTGATAAATTTCTACACACTTGTAACAAAATGGTAGACTTGCCAATTCCCGGGTCTCCCCCCACTAAAGTAAGAGAACCCTTTACAATTCCTCCTCCCAACACCCTGTCTAATTCTTTCATGCCTGTGCCAATTCGTGTGTCCTCCTCCGCAGATACATTTAAAATACTAGTAGGCGCTGCAGCTTCTGTTTTGCCAGAATGCTTACCAGCGCCTACTACTAATTTTTCTTCCACAAAGGTATTCCAGTTCTTGCAGCCTGGACATTGTCCCTGCCACTTTACTGATTCATATCCACACTCCTGGCAAAAATACATTTGTTTTGCTTTTGCCATACCTGTGTCCCTTCTTATAATTTCTCAATCTTAATTTTAGATACCTTTCCCGGATTTAACTCGACACTTAAGTTAAGCTTTCCACCGAGATTCGTTTTAACCGAACCTGCACTATGTCCATCAATCACTGTCACATATTCCTGTCCAGCCTCTAGCTCCAATGTAATTTGAGAATCTTCTATCCCTTCCACCTCAAACTCTACAACATTATCTACGACCTGAAAGCCATGCACTGTAGTCCCTGGAACAGATTCATAAACAAAAGAACCATTCTTCTCTAACTTCGTAATCTCGTTAAACGTCTTAATCTTATACTTATCACCCTTAAATTCAAATCCATCTGCTTTTGTTTTAGAATCTAATTCATAATTACCAAAACTTAATGTTCCATTCTCCTCTTTTATTAATTCAGTAACTACTGCCATGTGTTTTTTTCCTCCTGTAATCTACTTCTCCTGCTTTCATAAAGGAAAGCAAATCTTCCGTTTTTATGTAATATAGTATACAATATCTAGTGGAATTTTTCCACTAGATTTTTATATATTTTTATATATTTTTGAAAAAGCTGCTACAGCAATATCCACTTTCAAATAGACAGCCATAGCAGCTCATTCTTATTTTTCTACTATTTTAAATTTCACTCCTGACTTTACAACAGAGAGACGAACAACATCACCGGATTTCATATTACCTGCCAATATTTCCTCAGCCATTTTATCCTCAATTTCATTTTGAATAGCACGTCGCAATGGTCTTGCACCATATTTCTTATCATATCCTTTTTCAAAAATATAGTTTTTTACAGCCTCACCATATCTGACAGTAATATTCATCTGCTTTTTTACACGTTCTGCAAAACCTTTAAGCAGCAAATCCGCAATCTTTTTCACTTCATCCTTCGTAAGGGTATGGAATACAATGGTATCATCAATACGATTCAGAAATTCTGGTTTAAAGAGATGTTTTACCTCCTCCATAACACCATTTTTCATATATTCATGATCCTTTTCCTCAGATGAATCACCTGAAAATCCAAGTTTTTTCGGCTCCATGATTCGAGATGCACCGGCATTACTAGTCATGATAATAATTGTATTCTTGAAATCAACCTTACGTCCTTGGGCATCCGTCACATGACCATCATCTAATATCTGCAATAGTACATTGAAAATATCCACATGTGCCTTCTCTATTTCATCAAACAAAATAACAGAGTATGGATTTTGACGTACCTTTTCACTCAATTGTCCTCCTTCTTCAAATCCTACATATCCAGGAGGAGAACCAATCATTTTTGATACACTATGTTTTTCCATGTACTCTGACATATCAACACGTATCAACGCTTTCTCATCTCCAAACACCGCCTCTGCAAGTGCTTTTGAAAGCTCTGTCTTTCCCACACCTGTCGGACCTAAAAACAGAAATGAACCTGTTGGACGCTTCGGATCCTTTAATCCTACCCTGCCCCTTTTAATTGCCTTAGCTACTGCATCCACCGCCTCATTTTGGCCAATAACACGTTGATGCAAAACATCCTCTAAATGAAGCAGTCTCTTTGACTCCTCTTCCTGAATACGGCTCACCGGAATCTTCGTCCAATCAGAAACAACGGTTGCCACATCCTCTTCTGTTAATACAAGACTTTGAAGTTTCTGATTACTTTCATGTCTTTTCTTAAGTTTCTCAAGCTTCTCTTCTAATACCTTGATAGCAAGCTTCGTTTCATGTGCTGCTTCTAAATCGTTCTCCATAAACGCCTGATCCAACTCTGTATTTAAGACTGAGAGTTCCTTTTCCACCTGTTTCATCTGCGGTGTCAGCCTCGCTGCATTGAGTTTCTTCTTTGCAGCAGCCTCATCCATCAAATCGATTGCTTTATCAGGCAAAAATCTGTCGTTCAAATAGCGAACCGCCAGTTTGACACAAGCCTCAACAGCTTCATGACTAATCGTCAAGCCATGATGATACTCATAGCAGGACTTCAATCCAGTAAGAATGTCGATTGCCTCTTTCTCCGTTGGTTCATGAACCGTAACCGGTTGGAATCTTCTTTCCAACGCTGCGTCTTTCTCAATATATTTACGGTACTCAGCTGTAGTGGTAGCACCAATCATCTGAATCTCACCACGGGACAAGGCAGGTTTTAAAATATTTGATGCATCAATGGCACCTTCTGCCCCACCAGCGCCAATGATTGTATGCAACTCATCCACAAACAAAATAACATTTCCCACCTGAGTCACTTCACCAATCAACTTTTTGATACGTTCTTCAAACTCTCCACGATACTTAGAACCTGCCACCATCCCCGATAAATCCAAAGACAGCAGACGTTTTCCCATAACAGTTTCTGGAACCTCACCTGCCACAATCAGTTGCGCAAGTCCCTCTACAATAGCAGTCTTTCCAACTCCCGGCTCACCCACCAGGCATGGATTATTTTTCATTCTTCTGCTTAATATCTGAACTACCCGCTGCATTTCTTCATTTCTACCTACAACAGGATCCAATTTTCCTTCTTTTGCTAACTTTGTAAAGTCTCTGGAATATTGATCTAATGTCGGCGTTGCAGACTTTCCCTTCTTCTCCTTTGATTTTAGGCTATTCAATTCGCTCTTCACCACTCCCGGCTCTAACCCCATAGCAGTCAAAATATCGGAATACAACTTGGTTACAGGTATATTCATTGCTGTAAGTAAACGAAATGCCACACTATCAGGATGCTTAATGATAGCGATCAATAAGTGTTCTGTTCCCACTTGCTGTGCCTTAAATTTAAGAGCTTCTTTATTTGCCAGTTCCAAAATATCCTGGCACCGCTTCGAAAACTCAGCCTTATTTGCCAAAGCCACATTGGTATGCTCCATCATAAGCTGACTGGTTAAATTTTCAAGTCTTTCCTCTTCTACACCATTTTGAGCGAGCACTGCATACGCCATCCCGCTTTTTTCTTTCATAAGACCGAGAAGCAGGTGCTCACTTCCCACGTATTCCTGTGTCATTTGTAATGCAATCTTTTTTGCATATCGCAAAACACTATTGGCACTCTTCGTATAATTCTGATTCATTACATTCTCCAATCTATAATAATCTTTCTAAAAAGGTAAAAAGCTCGTCTTACATTGTCCACTAACACAAAGAGAGACTGCAACTCACATCACAGCCCCCCTCCTTTGTACCTTTTATTGCTCATCAATCGCCTTACCGATATCATTGCGCATATATTTGTTGTCAAAATCAATCCACTTTACTGCCTCATAAGCATTTGCACGTGCCGTTACCAAATCTTCACCCTTAGCAGTTACACCAAGAACACGTCCGCCATTTGTAACTACTTTGCCGTCTGCCAGTTTCGTACCAGCATGGAAAACATAGTAATCATCCTTATTCTTAAAAGTATCCAAACCTTTTATCTCATACCCTTTCTCATACGAAACCGGATATCCATCTGAAGCAAGTACCACACATACTGCTGCATTATCTTCAAACTCTAAATCAATTTCATCCAATCTACCCTCTACACAGGCTTCCATTACATCAATAATATCATTTTTCATTCGAGGAAGGACAACCTGCGCCTCAGGATCACCAAAACGGGCATTAAACTCTAATACTTTTGTTCCTTTTTCCGTAATCATAAGACCGGTAAACAGAACACCTACAAAATCCCTGCCCTCTGCCTTCATTGCTGCCATCGTCTTTTCATAAATCTCCTTCTGACAAAATGCAGCTATCTCCTCTGTATAAAACGGACTAGGTGAAAATGTTCCCATTCCACCGGTATTCAATCCCTGATCGCCATCCTTTGCGCGCTTATGATCCTGTGCTGAAGTCATTGTCTTAATGGTTGTACCATCACAAAATGCCAATACAGATACCTCACGGCCCGTCATGAACTCCTCAATTACCATCTTGTTGCCGGCATCCCCAAAATGTTTATCCAACATAATTTCCTTAACGCCAGCCTTTGCCTCTTCTAAATCTTTACAGATTAATACGCCTTTTCCAAGTGCCAAACCATCTGCCTTTAATACAATCGGAAACTCTGCTGTCTCTAAGTATGCCAATGCTTCCTCTGGGTTGTCAAAATTCTCATAGGCAGCAGTTGGGATATTATACTTTTTCATGAGATCCTTTGAAAAAGCTTTCGAACCTTCAATAATAGCTGCATTCTTGCGTGGTCCAAAGACTTTCAGCCCCTCTGCTTCAAATGCATCCACCGCACCTGCAACTAACGGATCATCCGGTCCTACAATTGTAAAATCAATTTCTTTATTCTTTGCAAAAGATACTAACTTATCAAAATCCATTACAGAGATATCTACACACTCTGCCAATTCTGCAATACCAGCATTACCTGGTGCTGCATATATTTTAGATACTCTTTTACTTTTTGCCACAGCGGCTGCAATTGCATGCTCTCTTCCGCCACTTCCAATTATCAAAACCTTCATGCTCATCCTCCTGTATCTATTATCCACCAAATTCACAGCATAATACCTGATATTATTTTCTGATTACAGTTTTACCATCCACAACTGCCACTTTACCGTTAGCAATCAAATCAATTGCCTTTGGTAGTAATATCCATTCTGCCTGTTCCATAACACGCTGCTGCAATTCTTTTGGTGTATCTCCATCCTGTACAGCAACCGCCTTCTGCAATAAAATTGGTCCCGTATCGGTTCCCTTATCTACAAAATGAACAGTTGCTCCCACTACCTTTACACCTCTTTTTAAAGCTTCCTCATGAACCTTAAGTCCATAGAATCCTGTTCCACAAAATGCCGGAATCAAAGACGGGTGGATGTTGATAATTCTATTTTCGTATTTATCAATCATTTCCGGCGGAATCACAACTAAACATCCTGCAAGTACAATTAAGTCAACTTTAAGTGAATCCACTACTTCCACTAATGCCTTATTAAATTCACTTCGTTCCGTATAATCCTTTGGTGATACTACAATATCACGGATGCCTGCTTTTTTCGCACGCTCTAATGCATAGGCACCCTTGTTATTACTAATTACTGCGACAATCTCTGTATTTGTAATCCTTCCTGATTCTACTGCATCAATAATCGCCTGCAAATTTGTTCCTCCACCGGAAACCATTACTGCAACCCTTAACATTTCTATTCTCCTATTATCTTAATCATAACTTTAACTGTTAAATATACAAATGATTACTGAAGTGTGACACCCTTTTCGCCTGCTTCAATCTGACCAACAACATATGCAGTCTCTCCAGCTGACTTCAATGCAGCTAAAGTCTTGTCCACATCAGCAGGGTCTACTGCCAGCATCATACCAATACCCATATTATATGTATTGTACATCATCTGTTCTTCAATATTTCCGGTCTTTGCCATTAATTTAAAGATTGCAGGAACCTCATAGGAATCCTTTTTCACAACAGCACGAACACCATCTGGGAGCATTCTTGGAATATTCTCATAAAAACCTCCACCGGTAATATGAGAACAGCCTTTGATAACAACGCCTGCTTCCTTTACACTCCGAAGAGCCTTTACATAAATCTTAGTTGGTGCTAAAAGTGCCTCACCTAATGTCTTGCCCAATTCATCATAGTATGTTTCAAGAGATTCCTTTGTCATATCAAAGACTTTCCGAACCAAAGAAAAACCATTACTATGTACTCCACTTGAAGCAATACCAATTAAGGTATCCCCTTCTTTAATGTCTTTTCCGGTAATCAAATCTTTTTGATCCACAATACCCACTGCGAAACCAGCTAAATCATACTCATCCTCTGGATAAAAACCTGGCATTTCTGCTGTCTCTCCACCAATTAAAGCCGCATCCGACTGAGCACATCCATCTGCCACACCACTTACAATTGTAGCAATCTTTTCCGGATAATTCTTACCACAAGCTATATAATCTAAAAAGAATAATGGTTCTCCACCTGCACAGGCAATATCATTCACACACATTGCCACACAGTCAATACCTATCGTGTCATGCTTGTCCATAATAAAAGCAAGCTTAAGCTTGGTTCCTACACCATCTGTACCTGATACCAAGGTAGGATGTTCCATATTTTTAAACTTATCAAGAGAAAAGGCACCTGAAAAGCCACCAATATTGGTCAGCACTTCTTCCCTCATCGTCTTCTTAATATGCTCCTTCATAAGTTCCACTGACTTATAACCTGCTTCAATATCTACTCCGGCATTTTTGTAATCCATTATTCTTATCCTCCTGAAATAATCTTCTTGCACACATAACAGATAAAATTGAATTCTGCACGCACACATTTTTTATTATAATCAAATAAAAGTTTTTTGTAAAGAGCTAGAAAATAAAAAAGAGTTTGCAAGCAAACTCTTTTTTCAACAATTAATATTTATATACCTTAACGGTTCTTCTTCCAAATGACATTGCATTCTCATGAGTTGCAAAGAATATATCAATATGATTGCCACTTACACCACTGCCACAATCTTCTACAGTATAAACAATACCATCAATCACTACCTGTGTACCATACGGCAAAATGCTTGTATCCGCTGCAATCGTTCTTCCCTCAGTTGGAGTTGTCCCACTTGCAGTCTTACTATGACCTCCACTACACTTTTTACATCCACAATAAGCAGTAATGGTAAAGGTTCCTATGCATTCACCAGACTCTGTAGCAGTCACTGGTGTTGTAGTTGCTCCCTGATAGGTAGTATCCGCTGTTGCTTTATTACTATTATTATCATTTGAATTATTTGAGTTCGATGAAGCTGTATTCGCCGCTGCTGCCATAGCTTTTCTAGCCGCTTCTTCTTCCGCCGCACGCTTTGCAGCCTCTTCCGCTTCTGCAATTCGCTGTAATTCTTCAGCGGACACTGCAAGTTCATACAATTCTTCAACTTCAACTAAATCTGCTGAAACATATCCGGTACGTCCATCTTCCAACGTAACAGAAAGCCAAACAATCTCTGTATCTTCTTTACTCTTCACATCAGACTCAATTTTTTGCTCAACCTGTTCAGAAATACCCAATGTATTACTTTCAGACTGTTCTAATGTATTATTCAAATCGGACTGTATTACTTTACTTTCCTCTGACTTCTCCGGAAGTTCTGTTACAGAAACTGTATCATCTTTATTCAAAACCTGTAAAATATCCGCATCTGTAGATGCCTCTTCTCTGATATTCACACCATCTTCTAAAATACATCCACGAAGCGTTACATAATCTTCTGAAAACTCCTCAGCAACTTTTCCTGTTAACACGTAATCCGATAATACATAACCTTCCACATCACCCGACTTAATCTTTGTCCATTCTCCTTCTGTACCAATTACCTTAGCAATGGCTCCCTGATTCATGGAACCGACAAATTCAGCTTCTACATTTGGTTGCTGTCTAATATTCAGAGTCCCTTCCACATTTGCAATACAACGGTCACTAAATTTACTTTGCATATCTTGCTCTGCTTGTACCATTGCTACATCTTCTATCTCATCCCGCTGTTCAACCAGCTCACTATCAGTCGAATTCTCAGTAGATGATAACTCTGTTATAGCCTCAGTAGTCATAATTTCTGTTGACACAGCCTCCGTATCCATAATCTCCTGTGGAGCTTCCTCATCATCTGCTTTTGCAATCTTCTTTTCTTTCTCTTCTACTCCAAAGAGTGCATCCTTCACACTCACCTCAGCATTCGTCGTTATTATCTCTGAACCGGATGAATGTACAATAACTGCCACTCCAATAATTAATGCCAAAACTAAAACTATTGCAATTCCAAGTTGTATATTTCTTATGAAATATCTACCATTAAAAACGTTCTTTTTCATGTAAAGCTTATAGCGCTCTGCCATTACAGCCTTTCTGTTATGTCTCATGTTTTATTCCTCCATGTGACGCATGCGGTTCTCCATCCGCTTACTTCAAAGCTACATTCATGGAAATAACTCCATCCTAAATGTTACAAACTTGTTACAAACTGTAATATAACATTTAATAAAATAAATGTCAAGACTACATATTACATCTTATTCAAAAGATTTTTCCACATTTTAATATGTTTTTTTATGTGATTGTGATAAAATGAAATAAAACATCTTAATATTTAGTTACAAAGTGTTAACATTTATTAAATATATCCAAAAAGGCAACTTATATTCATTTAAAATAACGGAGGTTTATACACAATGGCTGTATTACGTATTGACAAATATTTAGCTGATGCAGGTATCGGAACACGAAGTGAAATCAAAATTTATATAAAGAAAGGCTTCATCACGATTAACGGCACTTCTGCCACAAAACCAGACACAAAAATCGACACAAATAAAGATATTATCTGTTTCCAAAATGAAGAAATACAAATGGATGATTTTGAATATTATCTTTTAAACAAACCGGCTGGTTATGTAAGTGCGACTAAAGATAACACTGCACCTACAGTTTTATCTCTCATCCAAAGCCGCCGTTCCGATTTATTCCCTGCCGGCAGATTGGATAAAGATACAGAAGGACTATTACTAATTACGAATGACGGCGCACTCTCCCACAAACTGTTATCTCCAAAACATCATGTAGACAAAACTTACTATGCTATTATTGAAGGCAAAGTCGATGAACAGGATATCCATCTCTTTAAAGAAGGACTCTTTATCGGAGATGAGGACTTAGAAACGGCACTCCCTGCCAAGTTGTCCATTGTTGCAGATTATGATGTAGAACAAAACCTTTCATATGTAAATGTTACAATTCAGGAAGGCAAATTTCATCAGGTGAAAAGAATGTTTCAGGCAGTTGGAAAAAAAGTTACTTATCTAAAACGAATTACCTTCGGCGGGCTTACACTCCCAGAAGATCTTTCCCCCGGTGATTACCGCAAACTAACAAAGGACGAAATCAACCGGCTGCTATAAAATACAACATTTAAACATTTCTATTAACTAACAAAATTACAAAAATAACCTTATGACTATTACTTTAACAGTTTAAAGTGTTGACATATCACAACAGAACCATTAGAATTAAAGATGTTTTACTAACAACTATTAAAATTATGGAGTATACATATGAAAGAACAATCTAATTTTTGTATTGGTTTTATTGGACTTGGATTAATAGGCGGTTCCGTTGCAAAATCTATCCGCAGAGTATTTCCCAAAGCAAATATTCTCGGATTTGATGTAGACAAAACTGCCCTTTCCCTTGCCACAGAGGACGGAACGCTCTCAAAGACTGTGACAGCCATTGAAGCAATGGGGGACTGTGACTACATTTTTCTATGTGCCCCTGTCCATTATAATATTGCATATCTTCCTATATTAAGGAATGTCATAAAAGATTCATGCATTCTTACCGATGTTGGAAGTGTAAAAAGTGACATATATCAGGCTATCCATAATCATCAGCTTGATGATTATTTTATCGGTGGACACCCAATGGTGGGATCTGAACGGAGTGGATACGATGCTGCCAGCGACCGCCTAATTGAAAATGCATACTATTTTGTTACACCTTCCTCTACCGTTTCCGAAGAAAAGGTAGCAGAATACCGCACATTTTTAGAAGATTTAGGTGCCATTCCAATCATCTACAGTCCCGAGCGGCATGATGAGATTACCGCATATATCAGCCACATTCCACACGTTATTGCATCTGCACTTGTCAATCTTGTGGCATCCAATGAAGACGAATCAGGAATGCTCCGGCAGCTTGCAGCAGGCGGTTTTAAGGATATCACCCGAATCGCCTCATCGAATCCGGTTGTCTGGGAGCATATCTTGTTAAGCAATCCTGACAATGTTACGGCGGGACTTAAGAGCTTTATTCATGAATTAAACCATATGATAGAATATATAGAAAATGAAAAAGCCCGCGATATTTATGCTTTCTTTGATCATGCCAGGGAATACCGCAATTCCATACCAGAACACGCCACAGGCGTCATACGCATGAACTACGAGGTTTATGTAGATGTTCCGGATGAGCCAGGTGCTTTAGCTGCAGTCGTTTCCTGTATCGGCGACAAAGGAATTAATCTTAAAAATATCGGCATTACCCATAACAGGGAAGATAATGAAGGCGTCCTACGTCTATGCTTTTACAATAATAAAGATGCAGTCAGTGCTGCTCAGTTACTACGGGAATTACAATATCGTGTTTA
>JAQXLK010000147.1 GCA_029012085.1 Clostridiales bacterium | reverse complement strand
CATATAAGGCTCTTTTCTTTGGAAAAAGACTTTTTAGTAAAAGGAGATATAAGATAAAATGAAACTAGGAATCGTAGGTCTTCCAAATGTTGGAAAAAGTACATTATTTAACTCATTAACAAAAGCAGGGGCGGAATCAGCCAATTATCCATTTTGTACCATTGACCCGAATGTGGGTGTGGTTCCGGTACCGGACGAGAGAATAGACGATCTTACAAAGATGTATAATTCAAAGAAGACAGTGCCTGCTGTTATTGAATTTGTGGATATCGCAGGTCTTGTAAAGGGTGCTTCGAAGGGTGAGGGACTTGGTAACCAGTTTCTTTCCAATATCCGTGAGGTGGATGCCATTGTACATGTAGTGCGTTGCTTCGAGGATACCAATGTAGTGCATGTGGATGGAAGCATTAATCCGCTTCGTGATATTGAAACCATTAATTTTGAATTGATTTTTTCAGATATTGAGATTTTGGACAGACGTATTGCAAAGAGCTCTCGTGCAGCCAATAATAATAAGGATATTGCAAGAGAAGTGGAATTTATGAAACGCATTAAGGAGCATCTTGAAAATGGCAAGCTTGCCATTACCTTTGAAGTAGATGGTGAAGATGAAGAGGCTTGGATGGCAGAATATAACCTCCTTACAAGAAAACCGGTAATCTTTGCTGCAAATGTGGCAGAGGATGAGGTTGCTGATGATGACGACAATGAGTATGTAAAGGCTGTCAGAGAATATGCAAAGGAATATAATTCCGGCGTGTTTAAGGTTTGTGCCCAGATTGAGCAGGAGATTTCAGAGTTAGAGGATGATGAGAAAAAGATGTTTTTAGAGGATTTGGGACTTGCTGAGTCTGGTCTTGACAAACTGATTCGCGCAAGTTATGAACTGCTTGGACTTATTTCTTATCTGACATCCGGTGAAGATGAAACGAGAGCCTGGACAATTAAGAAGGGAACAAAGGCTCCACAGGCGGCTGGTAAGATTCATACGGATTTTGAACGTGGTTTTATCCGTGCAGAGGTTGTGGCATATAAGGATTTAGTAGAAAATGGTTCCATGGTAGCAGCAAAAGAAAAAGGACTTGTGCGTTCGGAAGGTAAGGAGTATGTAGTACAAGATGGAGATGTGATTTTGTTTAAATTTAATGTATAAAAGCCTTTATATAAAATGCGGATTGAGATGACTTGTTTGAAG
The DNA here is from genome assembly GCA_029012085.1 of Clostridiales bacterium. GTDB lineage: Bacteria > Bacillota > Clostridia > Lachnospirales > Lachnospiraceae > CAG-590. Next base: position 1,944 of record JAQXLK010000147.1, on the reverse strand, counting down.
GATGGAATTTTGTCCTGATAAATGGAGGTAGATATATGTACGAAATCAGATTTCCAAATTTGGGAATACATTTGAAAAATGTAATAGATGGATTTTATATTGGAAATTTTGAAATTCATTTTTATGGAGTGATTATTGCGTTGGGATTTATCCTAGGCTATGTATTGATCTCTAAGGAAGCAAAGCGGACTAATCAGGATCCGGAGCTTTATTTGGATTTTATGCTATGGCTGGTGATTCCTGCAATCCTAGGGGCTAGAATTTATTATGTGCTGTTTAGTCTTGATGATTACATTAGAGAAGGACAGTCTCTGAAAGATACATTGTTTGCAATGATAAATATTCGCGGAGGTGGACTTGCAATTTATGGTGGAGTGATTGCCGGAGTCATTGTTTTAGTTGTATTTGCTAAGAAACGTAAGGTTTCAACTGCACTTATGCTGGATACCTGTTGTATGGGATTGCTGGTTGGACAGATTATTGGAAGATGGGGTAATTTCATTAACAGGGAGGCATTTGGAGCTTTTACCAATTCCTTATTTGCTATGGCGATTCCGGTGGATTGGTTCGGTGGTAAGAATTATCTGCTTCGTTCGGTGAATAATGGAATTATTACACAGGAAATGATTGATAATGTATTAATGGTAGATGGTATGGAATTTATTCAGGTACATCCGACATTTCTTTATGAATCAGTTTGGAATCTTTGCGTACTGCTCATTATTTTCTTATACAGAAGACATAAGAAGTTTGATGGTGAGTTGTTTGCCATGTATGCATGGGGCTATGGGCTTGGTCGCGTATGGATTGAAGGACTTCGTACGGATTCACTGATGGTACCTGGGCTTCATTTTAAGGTATCGCAGCTTTTGGCAGCTGCTTGTGTTTTAGCGGCGTCTGTTTATATGATTTATAAACGGATGCAGTTAAAGACGGATAGTGGTGAAAAGTAGCAGAAAAATAGTCAAAGTGGTTATAAAGTGGTGAAAAAATTAAAAAGTGGTAAGAAAGTGGGAAATTTGCTTTGCAGATTTCCCACTTCTTACCACTTTTTCTTTGTATAAATAAGAAAAAGATTATAAATGATACAAAACACAAGATATAGTTCGAACAAGAATCGAACAGGACAATATATTGTATAAAGTGTGTGAAAAATAGATAGAAAAGTGTTAAAATTATATACAAAGTGCACAAAAAAATAGACGAAAGTTTAGATACTTTTGAAATTTTTATCCTTGCATTATGTAACCTTATGGGGTACAATAGTGGTTGTAAGTGGTGAATTGTGGTAGGCAGTGGTAAATTGTGGTGGATTTATCATTGGAAATCACAAGGAACATCCACCAGCAGTAATCATTCTTTATTAGAATGGTACTAAGACCACTTAGGATAAGAAAACAGAAGGGAAGGTGAGGTCATGTCCAAGGGGTTAAAAGGCGAATATAACCACTCTGTGGATGCCAAGGGCAGAATGATCGTACCTTCAAAGCTTCGAGAACGTTTGGGATTATCCTTTGTGGTGACAAGAGGTATGGATGGATGCTTACATGCCTATCCGAATGATGAATGGGAAATCTTTGAAAACAAGTTAAGCAAGCTTCCAACTACAAATGCACAGGCCAGACAGTTTGTAAGATTCTTTATGGGAAGTGCAGATGATGTAGAGGTTGATAACCAGGGAAGAGTTTTACTGTCGCCAGCATTAAGAAATTTTGCAGGAATTACAAAAGATGTGACGATTGTCGGCATGGGTGACCATGTAGAAATCTGGAGCAGAGAAAAATGGGATGCACAGAACAATGTGGAAGACATTGATTTTGATGAAATCGCCAAAGGATTTGAAGAGCTTGGTATTGTAATTTAAGAATACCAAAATCATAATCTAAAAGGAGGAGAAACGTGGAATTTTCGCATAAGTCGGTTTTGCTTCGTGAGACCATTGAA
>JAQXLK010000146.1 GCA_029012085.1 Clostridiales bacterium | reverse complement strand
CAACATTTCATCAGAAAAAATGCCTGGCTTGTAAAACCATTCTTCACTCTTTTCATACAAATCTCTATAGTAAACTACCTGTATTCCATTTTCTCTTAATTCACCAATTTTAGCTAAAATCTCAGAGCACTTTTTCTCACTAAGAAGATATCCTTTTCCTTCATATAAAAAGCATTTTTCAGATACCATTTTCTTTATATCTTCATCACTCCAGGGACATTCTTCTCCATAATCTTCAGTGTAAAAACGCTTAAATCTCATCAACTCTATGGGGGAATCTACCTTTATACCATATGCAAAATGCGATAATAAAAAAACATCAAATACATCCTTTACTTTATTATTCACCACGAATTTTGCCTCCATTAATCTATCCTGAAAACATACTGGGTCTGAAGAATATAATTCCATTATTTTTCTAAAAAGTTTTGATCCACCTCTAAGCCCATTTTTTCCATCAGAATAAACATTCTCTAGAGTTGCCATCTGCATAGAAATCCCATTCTCATTTCTATAAACATCATCTATGATCATTCCGTTTGTAATAGCCAACTTTCTCAGTTCATCCGAAACATTTTTTACTGCAGCCTTTTTTGTTAAAATACCCTTCTTTACCTGATAAAAGGTGTTAACAAGAATCAAAGCTTCTTGCTCATTCCAAGGTACTCTTGTCCCCACAATCTATCTCCCCTTACCATCAATCGTTTTGCTGAAATTCCATTATATCTTCGGTGGAACAGTTCAGTGCTTGACAGATTTTCCCTATTATTTCTGTAGAAACATCTTCATTTCTTCCAAGCTTAAGCATTGCATATTGAGTTAATCCTGCAATTTCTTGAAGATCTTTTTTCTTCATATTTTTATCCAATAACAAATGCCATAATTTCTTATAACTTACTGCCATTACAATAAATCCTCCATAAAATCAAAACACACTTTGCCCCTATAATAATTATACTTAGTTTTATTGCTGTTTCAATGTTTTTATTGAATATCCCATTTTTTGTTTACATACCACGCCGTAATGTGAATTTTTAAATTCGTCCGCGATCGTAAAAAAATTGGGCGACCCTACAGCTTTTTTTGCAGCGATTGCCCAACTTTTATTACTCTATCCCTTTTTTACACCATCAACCTTGGCATTCAAGTCCTTATCCATACTCCTAACTTTTAAACACTTCCATTTCACTAATTATCTCCCATACATCCGTCATTGGATTACATTCTATTGATAACCATTTTGAACCTATTTCCTCATAATGCTTTCTGAATCGTTCTGCATTTGTCATTGCCATCGGTAAAAGTGGTTTTAGAATTTCTCCAATGTCTGAGTTTTCCTCGTACCCCGCGATATATTTACGCAATTCTCTCTTTGGTTCCTTACTATCCATAAACTGATGTGTAGAATACGTAAAGTGCATCATAAACCAAACTTCTATACAAGGATTTGATACTATAAATTGGATATTCTTTGATTTTCTTGATAGTTTCCCAATCAGCTTAGCTTTTTGTTCATTACAGTCCAAATCAAGAACAATATATGCTTTATCTCCATTCTTCTCTGACAATTCATTGCTCTTCCAATATGCATCTAAAGATTTGTACATTCCCGCAGGATCTGTATCCTTACTGGTCTTGACGTATTTTACACTATATTTGCCGTACTGGCTCTGGAACGAAGTGAAATACAGTTGCTCTGTCTTATTCTTACCTTCTGCCGTAATAAGCATAACCGGTTTTCGTTTACGATTCCCTGTATTTCGCTTCTTCTTTTGAAAATTTCTGTCTGCCAATTATAGCACCTCCTCTGTCTGGAGGAATGGGATTGCACCATATCTTCCCATTAGGTATCCTTTCTCGATATTCTCTGTTTTTCTTACAGAAAACTCATCCAAAGAATACAAATCCGTCACACCTGTCTTTGCATCCTTTTCTGTAAAATAAATCTGGTCTCTTCTAAAAGATTCCAAAGAGAGCAAACTTGTTTCATGTGTCGTTGCGATAAGCTGCGCACCATTTTTATTTATTTCCGGATCCCTAAACAAGTTCATAATAAATTTCACAATACTTGGATGCAGGCTCTTATCAATCTCATCCAATACCAGTGTTTTGCCCTTTTCAAATGCATCCTTCAAAAATGGTCCGTAGAAGAAAATCTGCTGGGTGCCCAAAGACTCTTCGTGCAATCTAAGTGTAAACTCTGTTTCTTTCCCGTCTTCCGCTTTTACCATATGTCCGGTAGTTACTTCTATGCTATACTGTTTCTCCGGAAAATTTGGGCGCATAATCTGCCCCTGAATAATAAGTCCTTCTACTGGAATCGGATTTGCCTGAGGCATCTCTTTCGCATCTATTTTTATACTACTAATATTTATATCTGCCTGCTTCAACAAGTTTTTGGTGAACTCCACATATTCATTGTTTTCATCCTCCCGATACTTATCGAAGGCATATCCGCCTAGACTTGCCACATCTGTAAATGTATCTATTGATTCTGCCAACCATTCAAAAGGAATCTTTGTACACTCCACATTCCAATTTGTTGCAGTTGCAAGGAACAATTTCTTGGATGTATTCATCTGATAGGCAGCTTCCAACTTCGTCCTCTGACTACGTGTATACTTTGGTTCCTCTCCTTCGGAAATATCAAAGATTAAACTTGGCTTCGAAGAAGAATAATAATACAAATACTCTTCTACTATTTTTTCTTTTGTTGCACTAAATCCGTAAACATATTTTTTTTCATCTTTTGCAATAAATGTGAACTCGAATGCAGTAGGCTTATTTCTTGACTCAAAATCAAATTTAAAAGGCACTACAGGAAGCATATCTGTTACCTGCACATTATTCGAATTGCGAATCAAATTAAGGGCTACGGTAATTGCCTTAAATAAGCTGCTCTTTCCGGATGCATTTGCTCCATAAATAGCAACCGTGCTTGTTGCTCGATTGCGTCCCTTGGAAATAATATTCTCCGGATGTACCTTATCTGCAGATGGCTCAAGGCTAAGAAATACCTTCTCTCTAATGGATAAGTAATTTTCTACTGAAAACTGAATTAACATAAGCCCTCCCTTTCCTTTTTCGTATATGATTACACTATTATCCTATTCTCCACAGGCTTATGTGTCAACATTATTTTTTGTACTTTTGCAAGTTTTATTCATTTTTCATAAAAATATTGTTCGTATATTGCAATATATTCACCTGCTCCATAACCGCACTACCTACATTTCTTTTATATCCCATGATTATCACAAAATACCGCTAATACTGCGCTACAGATAATCCACAAAATAATTGTGATTATCACCGGTACATTCTCCACATTATCACCGGCAAATAATGCAACTATCATAGCTCCCAAAAACAATCCGCCCACCATGCTTAAAATAGCACCAAATGTAGATATCCCATTCCTTGGAGTATAAGAAGAATTATTCTTCTGTTCGGTAGCATCTTTATAGATCTGATACTCAATAAAATCATCCTGCCAATCTTTCTTACCATCGTGATTCCAATCGTGAAGTGCCATATTCAACATCTCCTTATCTTAAAAAATACTCTCTATCAATTTGCTTTCTTGGTTTTGATGATTAATTTATACCACCACACATGTCCAATAAAAAGGACATAATAAAGCCCTAAAGGTCCTAAAAATGATAAAAGTTTCCCAAATTTTCCCAGCATCACAGCAGTTCAACAGTTATAAAAAACCGCCTGAAAATATCAAGTCTGTGCCGTTAATCTCGGCTTTCTTGACATTTCCAGGCGAGTTTATTGCGTTGAATATATCCAAGGCGATTATTACATTTTTTCACTTGGTTTTT
>JAQXLK010000145.1 GCA_029012085.1 Clostridiales bacterium | reverse complement strand
AACTACTTTATTAAATGTTTTTTATTAGAACCTGCCGTTCTTTGCAGCTTTCTCAATCGAAACTGCAACTCCTAATTTTATAGGCATATCAAGCTTTTTGTATGTTATGAGTAACAATTATACACCACCTAAAAACAGTTGTAAACACGTTTTCTTTGTGTTATATAATGCATTTCTCCCTGCTGCCTGCCATTTAATCTCGCTGTGGCAATTCCATTTTTGGTTCTTTGGTGCAAATCCTCAACCTATTTTTCAGATTGTTCTTATTTAAGCGCCCTACAAAACGCCCTAATCTTTTCATCATCCTCCGGTTTCTGATTATCCTTTGGATCTATCAAAATCAGCTCAGCCTCAAATCCCTCAATGCCAATATGCTTTTTCATTTTATCAATCGCTTTATCCGCACCACCACCGCTAAAGCAGGTAAAAACTGCTATTTTCTTATCCTTAACATCCGGATTTTCATTGATAAAAGTTCTAAGAGGAGGTACAAATGTACTTGCCCACACAGGTGTTCCAAATATAATTCGGTCGTACTTATCTATGTTAAATTCATAAGGCTGTAATGCCGGTTTTTCACCCATAACAGCACTTTTGCCACCCCAGAAAAACTTCCCGGCGCCTTTGTCCGGATACGCTTTCTTCGGCTCAATTCTAATGATATCTGCCTCTCCTGCAGCTTTTATCCCATCAGCAATTTTATCAGCTACATATTTTGTGTTCCCGGACATTGAATAATACACGATTGCTGTTTTCATTTCTTTTCCCACTCCTTTATTTGTTCTTTTGCTTCCCGGCACCACTCCAGATATGACTCATAAGTTTTAATACCAAATTTTACTGTCAAATAATAATGCTTGTGTGTATCATCTTCCAAATATTGTTCCAGATTCTCTGCGAACATGTTTAAAATAAATAATTCACTCCTGCACTTTTCTTCAAATCGCTCAATATGTTCCCTGGCGCCTTCCATACCTGTTTCATTTCCAAAAAAGAGTTTCAAAAGCGTTTCATATCGAAGTTCATCCTTTTCCGCCGGCTTTCTCAGCCACTCTTTTAAAACGTCTTTCCCATACTCTGTAATGGAATAAGAAATCTTTTCCCGTCCATTGGAACTGGCATTTTCCTTTGTAACTTTCCCTTCCTTTTCAAGCTGGTTTAAAGTTGGATATATACTTCCATAACTGCCTCCCCAGAAAAAGCGTAGTGTTGTGTCAAGCCTCTTTTTTATTTCATATCCGGTCATAGGCTCATGGCTCAGCAAGCCTAATAAAACATAATCCATTTTCTTTGTGTTTGCCATTCTTTACCTGCTCCTCTTAAACCCGTAGGATAACGCTTTCTTTGGGCAGTTATCCACACAGGAACCACATTGAATGCATTCCGCGCCAAAATCGCAATCATTTTTTACTAATTCTACCACATTCAATGCCATTGGGCACTTCTGATTACATTTTTTACAGGAAATACATTTCTCTTTTTCAGAGACAACATGGATTCCCGGTAAATGCAATAATTTTCTAATTTTCGTTCCTATAACCATAAAAGGAGCCATCCAGCAGAAATAATGACAAAATACTCTTTTCCCGAAAAGTACCGCAGGAATTAATATCAAAAATATCACTCCATAATAAATCACATAGTTATATATCTCTGCAATGGAAATTCCATGGTCTGTCATATAAAAGAAATCTATTGTAATTTCCTTTTTTCTAAATATAAAGCATATAATTATAGCAAAAATCCAAATTGTCCATATGACATACTTAATATTGTTTCTCCAGCCTTGCTTTGGTAAATTTTCATTTACAGAAAACAGACATTCCTGCATACCTCCCATAGGACATATCCAGCCGCAAAACAATCTTCCAAAAAAGACAGCCCCAATCAGCATCAATAAAAAAACAATAAAGCTTCCTGTTACAATCCCCTCCATAGCTCCCCGAATAATCAAATAAGGAGACATATACCAAATTGTAATCGGAAATAAAAGCATCGATATAATTAATATTAATTTTCTAACATTCTGTCTTTTCATAACGCCCTCCATATATCAAACTGATATATGTATAATATATCAGTTTGATATATCTGTCAAGATAAAAAACACAGGCCGGTTATTACGCAAAAAAAGGACTCTTGGAGTTTAATCCGAGAGTCCTCAAAGTCTTGATTTTACTGATTTTCAATTAGAACTTGCCGTTCTTAGCTGCTTCCTCAATACTTACGGCAACTGCAACAGTAGCACCTACCATAGGGTTGTTGCCCATACCGATAAGTCCCATCATTTCTACGTGTGCAGGAACTGATGAAGAACCGGCGAACTGTGCATCTGAGTGCATACGTCCCATAGTATCTGTCATACCGTATGAAGCAGGACCTGCTGCCATGTTGTCCGGGTGAAGTGTACGTCCTGTACCACCGCCTGATGCAACTGAGAAATACTTCTTGCCGGCTTCAAGTCTTTCCTTCTTATATGTACCTGCAACCGGATGCTGGAATCTTGTTGGGTTTGTTGAGTTACCTGTGATTGAGATATCAACATTTTCCTTCCACATGATTGCAACACCTTCTGTTACATCATTGGCACCATAGCAGTTAACCTTTGCGCGAAGACCGTCTGAATATGCCTTGCGGAATATTTCCTTAACTTCGCCTGTTGCATAATCCATCTCTGTCTCAACATATGTAAATCCGTTGATTCTTGAGATAATCTGTGCAGCATCCTTACCAAGTCCGTTAAGAATAACACGAAGAGGCTTCTGGCGAACCTTGTTAGC
>JAQXLK010000144.1 GCA_029012085.1 Clostridiales bacterium | reverse complement strand
TATATTTTTATAGGTTTGATGAAGAATGCTATTAATAGCATCCGAGATAATGTCCGCTCTCTCATTGAAAGCCGGGATCACGACCGAAACCAATGGTTCTTTGGGTATTTCCATCTATCAACTCCATCCTATCCTTAGAGTATTTCTTCAATTTCTCTAACCCTACCAACTAAGCCAATTTTCCAGTAGTTTTTCTTCATACCTACCCCCATCTAAAACTAATTACTGCATTACTCATCCACCTATCACAATGAAATGTCTGTGTTTTCTTATACCATCTTCTCAAAAAACACCGCAATATCAATTTTTTCACTTCAACGAGGTGACGGAACCCACCTCAACCCCCTCCGTACTCTCCTTCATAAACAATATCTTCACCGTTGCAAGCATAATCCTCAAATCCTCCCGAAAGCTCGGATTTGCAATATACATCAAATCCATCTGCAACTTGTCATACGGAGTGGTGTTATATTTTCCATAAACCTGTGCATACCCTGTAAGTCCAGCCTTTGCCTGAAGCCGCAGCCTGAATTCCGGCATATCCTTTTCATACTGGGATGCGATTTCCGGTCGTTCCGGTCTTGGTCCCACAAGGCTCATGCTCCCGCCAAGAATATTAAAGAATTGAGGCGTCTCGTCTATTCTGCACTTTCGAATTATATTTCCCACCGGAGTGATTCTGTCATCCTTATCTCCGGTTGAGAGCCTTGCAATACCATCCTTTTCTGCATCCACTCTCATGGAACGGAATTTCAGAACATGGAAGATTTTTCCATCCTTTGTCAAGCGGCGCTGCTGATAAAAGATAGGCCCACCGTCTGTAATCTTAATGGCAATTGCCGTAATCAGCATAACCGGACTTAAGATTACAAGTGCCGCTGCGCTGAGCACGATATCAAAGAACCTTTTTAGGAACAGATATTCCGGTGGAGGCGAATAACGTTCGACCCTCAGGATTGGCAAATGGAACATATGCATTTTTTTTGCTCCACTCATGATCACATCACCGATTTTGGGTATCACATAAACTCTTATATCTTTTTCTACGCAATACTTTAGGATGCGGTTGCGCTCATGACTATGTATGCCGCTTAAAAACACCGCTTCCAGTCCATCCAGAACCGAAAGGTCTTCCATGCACTTTGCAGATGTTATGGCAAGCTGTATCTCAAATTTTTTATCCAGTCCATATTGGTCAATCAGCCCGCTTATTCCACGACGCATATCATATACAATTGCCGATTTCTTGGCAGGAAATGTTCTGAAATACCAGTGGTGCGCGGCTAGTGACCACACACATGCCATCAAAATTTGACAGGCGAAAACGATAATAATGGGAACCATGTTAGGCAGTTTTTTAATCAGCAGCCATGCAATGATATATAAAATGCCATCTGAAATCAGCGCTGCCAGCACCTGGCTATATATCATTTCAGAAATACGATTCAATGAAATCAAAAAGCCTTCGTATATTCTTCCATAAAGGAAATAACTAATTACAAAAATTGCAATGACCAGACTATTCCCTTTCCAGTAATATCTGTCTGCCGTCCTCAGTGCATAATAATTCACCCAGCAAAAAGCAAAAGGGATTGTGATCAAAACAATATTCAGTACCTTTACAATTCGAAGTAAGATGTCATGTATTAGCCTGTCCAAAGTTGTTTTCCTCTTCTTCTGTAAATACTCTGCCGTCAAGAACCAGATCCAATCCTTCCGGCAGGAATATGACCTTAATAGTAGCAAGAATCATTTTCATGTCCCATGCAAGATTCTGCTGACCAATATACATCAAATCCATCTGCAGCCTGTCGGCAAGGCTTGTAGAATATCGTCCAAAAATCTGCACATATCCTGTAAGTCCTGCTTTTACCTGAAACTTCAGTGCATACTCCGGCATTTCTTTTTCATGAAGCAATGCTTCTTTTGGTTCCTCTGCCCTCGGCCCTACAATTGCCAAGTCTCCTTTCAGTACATTGACAAGCTTGGGCAGTTCATTTAAGCGAAACCGTCTGAGAAATCTTCCAATCGGGGTCAGCCGATCGTCTGTATATAAAGATTTATAAGCAGTATCCCTGATATTCACGTTTACTTTTGTGGTACGGAATTTATAAATATCAAATACTCGTTTATTTAAGGTAACTCTTTGTTCCTTTACAAAGACCGGTCCCTGATCGTAAATCTTAATCAGTACTGCTATAATCAGCATGACCGGACCACTTATGATAAGTCCTATTGTTCCGAGTAGAACATCCAAAATTCTTTTAAAAAAGGTGTAGAAGCTGGAGCCCGATGCCCTCTGGCAAAATAGAAACGGCATATTGGCAATCTGCACTGATTTCGCTGAATTGATGAGATAATCTCCTGCATTTGGCTGAACATAGGTTGCAATATTCTCCATAATACAGCGCTTAATCAGTTCATTCTTAAGGTCTGTTGGAATATCGCATAGTAAGACAGCTTCTGCATGAAAAATATTTAGCTGCTCCATAACAGAAGCAACATTCTGGCCTGCGCAGATTTCTCCGACCACCTTAAACCGCCATGTAACTCTGCTTAAAATATTCTTTCCATTATGGTAATTTGCACTGCTGTCATAAATAATTACCATTCTCTCTACTGCACAGTAATGATTCATAACCATAATTGCAGGCTTAACCCACACACATGCCATAACAGTCCAAAGGCAGATTATAAGCATCATTGGAAGGATATTTGGTAAATGACGGATAAAAATCCATGCAACAATGTAAAGGATTCCACCTGTGATTACGTTGGTCACAATATTCGCATAAATGATTTCCGAAATACGGCTGATTTTCAGCCAGAAAGCCCCATACAATCTACCAAGGTAAATATATAGCCAAAAGCATACTGCGGTTGCTGCATATCTTCCTATAGAAAAGAATCTGCTGTAATAAAGTGGTGAATAATATTTCTCCCATACAAGGTAAAAAATGAGGATATTTATGATTACCAGAGCCATACTGCAGAATGCTGTGGTAATTTCACGTTTACGCCATTTGATTAAACTCATTTTTCTCCCCTTTTCTTTAGATTTTCTCTATAATTTCAAGTCCTGCCTGCATCTCTACGGTTCTTCCAAACATTTCAATTGTAAGGACCGCTTTTCTCTTATGTCTGTCTATTCTTTTGATGTATCCTTCCATGTCCTCTAATGGTCCACTGATGACACGAACCTTCCCGTTTATCACGATACCGGTAGACATTTCCACAACATGATCATCTTTCGTAAGACGCTTTAGCAGGTCTACTTCCGCCTCTGTCAGCGGCACGATTTCCCTGCCTGTACCAATCAGCTTGGTCAGACCGATTACATTCTTTAAGCTTTCAAACAATTCTTCAAAGCATTCACTGACAAGAAAAACATAGCCTGGAAACAGAATTTTTCTTCTGACATGCCAGGCACCATGATATTTCTTTTGCTCTTCGTAATAAGGGAGGATGCAGCTTGTAAGAACTTCTTTTTTTATAATGCTTTCACACTGTTTCTTAATGCTCTCTTCCGTCCCTGTTTTTACCTGTATAACATACCACATAAAATTCCCCTCAAACTTGGGCATGCTTCGCCACTTCGCCATGTTTCATGCGAATTGATATTCTACCGTATGACCATCCTCATCACGAAACGCGACAATGCGACGATTTCGTTTTACAGACTTATTTTAGCGTGCTGCCCATGTGGGCAGCACGCATCTCCCCACACTCGGATTTTACAAACTTGCAGGATATTTCCTGCATAACACGTTGCGTGTAATTCATCAGGCATGATTAATTAATTTGACCTCTTTCACATTTCTTTTTATCGTCTTTGTCGTAAGAATTCCCATCGACATTGCGTCAATCAGCCGTCCTGCTATGCACTCCG
>JAQXLK010000143.1 GCA_029012085.1 Clostridiales bacterium | reverse complement strand
GGTATCAGTAAGCCTAAGAATTATAGTGAGACTGCTGTAAAAGATGTGGTTGATGAGCTGGATTATGATAAGAGCGAAGTTATTCTGGTTACAAAGGAAGAAGCAGAAGCAGAGCAGAACGTGACATCAGAGTCAGAGACGGCTTCTGTTAGTACTGTCTTAGAAGGGATGAATACGGATAAGACGGAAGCGGATATAGGCAGCTCGGAAGCAGTAGTCGATAAGGATGCTGATAAAACGGAGGAAGTAACACAATCGGAAGAGGTAGTACAACCGGAGGAAGAAAATACATCTGAGACAGAGAATAGCGAAGCAGAGGTATCCGATGATAATAAGGCAGAAGACGAAACCTCAAAGCAGCCTGTGAAGGCGGATGGAAAAATTGATGAAAACGAAACGGATGATAAAGATGTCAGTTCGGATGATTTATATTACAAAAACGAAGTGGCAACAGAGGAATTTCCAAATATCATTGTCATACAGCTTGAGTCCATATTTGATACAAAATATATGAAAGATTTTTATGCGTCAGAGAATCCAATGCCGTTTTTGGCAAAATTAAAGCGTAAATATTCTTCCGGATTGTTTACCGTTCCGGCAGTAGGTGCCGGTACTGCCAATACAGAGTTTGAGGTGCAGACCGGAATGAGTACCCAGTTCTTTGGTGCCGGTGAGTATCCATTTAAAACAGTTATGAAGGATGTAAGCTGTGACAGTATGGCGTATGACCTGAAGCGTTTTGGATACGCAACGACAGGATTTCATAACAATGATGCTACATTTTATGAGCGTTATATTGATTATTCGAATTTAGGATTTGATGTTTTTGCGGGTATGGAGCATATGTATGGTCTTAACTATACACCACGTGGCTGGGCGAAAGATGATGTGTTGGATGATTTGATGATTGAACGTATAAAGCAGACAGAGGGCAGGGATTATATCACTACGATTACCGTACAGGGCCATGGACGTTATCCGAAAAAGCACACCAATACCCTGACAGATTTGGACTGTTATTTTACCGGCCAGTATGCGGGAGACAGTGCAAAGCAGGCCGCATGGGAATACTATATTAATATGTGCAAGGAATGCGATAATATGCTTGAGAATCTGGTGGAAAAGCTGGAACGGCTGGATGAACCGACAGTACTCTTCATGTATGGAGACCATTTGCCGAGTTTGGAACTGCAGGAGACCGATTTAGATGGCATTACCCTTTATGAGACGGAATGGGTAATGTGGGACAATATCGGACTTCGAAAGGAAAAGAAGGATTTGAAAGCATATCAGGCAAGTACCTATATTTTTAACCGTTTAGGTCTCAAAGGCGGTCTGATGCAAAACTTCCATAACAAATATATGGAAAGTGAGAATCAGGAAGATTATCTGAAAAAGCTGGAGCTTTTGCAATATGATACCTTATATGGTAACAATTATGCATTTGATGGCAAGAATCCATTTCCACAAACGAATATGATAATGGGAATTCGGGATATTACGGTGGACCGCTATGAGATAAAAGGAAACTGGGTATGGATTTATGGTAAGAATTTTAATGAATTTTCTATCGTGCAAATAGATGGGAAAGAGGTTGATACCATCTACGTGGATGGAAATACATTAGCCATTGCATTAGATGACTTTGAAGGAGCGAAGGAAATTATTGCAGCACAGGTTGGAGATGATCATATTGTCCTTTCTAAAACGGAGCCTTTTGTGGTGGAAGAGGAAAAGGAATTAGAGACTACAGAAGAGATGACCACAAAGGAGTCACCGTCAGATGGAGAGACGGTAGGAAAATAAATATCAGATTATAATACGGGGAGAAAAAAGGTTTTGGGGAAACTATAAAAGTTTTAACAAAGCCTTTTTTCGTTGTAGAATATATGATAGAATAGCAACAGACAAAAATTGAGTATGAAATTGGAAGAGACAGGGTAAAACTATGAAAAAGAGAAGAATTATCCGTGCAGTCAGCAGAGTATGCTTTGTTATTTATATGGCATTTTTGGTTTATTTTCTACTGTTAAGTGATGGTTTTGGAAGAATAGAAGGATACAGTCATTATCGATATAATCTGATTCCGTTTCAGGAGATTATGCGTTTCATTCGTTATCGGAATTATATTAATTTTGGAAGTGTGATAATCAATCTGCTTGGTAATATAGCGGCATTTATGCCCTTTGGTGCTTTGATTCGCTGGGTAGTAGACCGGAAAATGCATTGGTATCAGGCTGTGGGATATACGTTTTTATTTAGCCTTTGTGTAGAACTGTTGCAGCTTGTGGCAAAAGTGGGTGTATTTGATGTGGATGATTTGATATTAAACACACTTGGCGGACTTGCAGGATTTTGGTGCTACTATATTTTGCTGTTGATGAATCGGAGGAAAGAACGTTATGATGAAAGAAAGCGCATATAAAGTTAGAAATTTTAGTTTGGATGCATTGATTGCCTGTATTTTAGCAGGCATTTCCATGGTATGTATGCTGGGAGCTGTTATTATCTCATATTTATATAATGGGCAGGGTCCTGCGGCTGTTGGATTATTGGGAATTGGCAGTCTGGTTACAGCATTACTGGGTGTTGTATTCTCTATTTGTGCATGGAGATCCGTGGATGGCGGATTACTCATGAAGAGGATTGCCATGATTTTGAATGCATTACCATTATTAGTGGCATTGTTTTTGTA
>JAQXLK010000142.1 GCA_029012085.1 Clostridiales bacterium | reverse complement strand
AATGGGGATCTGCTGTTGTGATAACTTTGAAGCAACTACGTTGGCAGACTTGAATGTGACGCCGCTTAAGGAAGCATGGAACAGTGAGGCGTATCAGAAATTGCGCCAGACAATCCGAACCAGCCGTGGGGATTATGATTTTTGTAAATACTGTGATTTCATTGATGCGGGACTACGTATGGATGTGGTGGATGATACTTTAAAACACAGAGACGCCAACCATGGTGCAAGACAGTCATTATTCAGAAAGTAAAACTATTGAAAATAGCCAGTCATCCCATTGAATAAAAAGGGGATGCTGGCTATTGGATTATTCCTTTCTTTTAAAAAGATAATAGGTAAATTCCAGACCATCTTGATAATAGGGTGCCTGGCTTACCAAGTCATAATTTTTTAATATAATCTCGGGATAGGTATCTCTTGCCAGCACAAATTGGGTTTTAGCATCTTTAATGTACTGCTCCTGCTCTGCTGCTTCATCACAACCAGGAATACCACTTAATTGGAAATACCTACAGGTTGGCAGAATATCTGCTACCGTATACAGCCCTGCATCCAAACAACTGATATTTAACAATGTTGGATTATCTTCTGCCTGAACAATATCCTTAAATTTGTACAGGAAATGGGAAGATTTATCCTGTTTCATGGCATCTGAATTCATGGAAGCTGAATAGGCATAGTTGAGGCTGCCGGACATAATAATTGTTGAGAGCAGTAGGAACACGAACAGAGGTCTGGGAGAAGCTGAATGTGGCAGCATGAGAACTAAATAGTCAAATAGTCTGCCGATTACTGCGAACCCAAGGACGGTAAATATGGACAGTGGCAAGGAATAGTATGGAAGTACAGCCCCTCCCACATAAATTCCTAAAAACAGAAAAGCTGAAAGCAACAGAAGGTTAACCTTCTCATACCAGCGTTCCTTTAATGACAAAAGTAAGGATATTATTCCTGCAATAATAAAGAGAAAATAGGAAAAATTATCCAATATCAGCCAATAAAGAATTTTTGCCAATGCAATTATTTTATTTATGAATCCAACTCCCTCTTCGCCTAAATCACTGTAAAGAAAAATATTGGTATAAATGTAGCAATCATACCAATCATATAAAGCACCGTTTATGCCAAAGTATATCAGCCATGGGAGCATGGTTAATAACATTCCGGACAAGAAAGTCAGGCATCCCTTGAAAAAACTTCTCCAGTCCTTGTGAGCAAGACAAGAGAAAGCAATCATTGCCATCCATGCAAAATGAAAGCCTAACATGGTATATTTTATTTGCATGATAATGCCTGCAAAAATCCCGTTTAGAAGAATTATTTTGAGGGAGGGGGCTTCGGGATACTGTTTCTTAAAGTAGTCTGAGGAATAATATAAGCTGCTTCCAAGGAAAGGCAAGCAAAATTCTTCCGCAGACCCGCCCCAGTAAAAGCTTTGTGAGGAAAGGATTGAAGCTGAAAGAAGCGGTAAAAGTAAGAACGCTGTACGCTGTTTGCAGTATAAATTCAGTATCTTATAACAGAAGTATAGAAAAATAGAAAAAGAAACGATTTCTAAAATGAACACGCCGGTAAAAGAGTCATTTTTAATCAGATAGGAGATGCCATAAATAAGGAACAGGTAGGGTCCCTTTTGCTCAAATAAGTCTTTGTAAGGGACCTGACCATTCATCATAGCTTTTCCTACGGTAAAGAAGCAGTTGGCATCATTCCAATCATTACATGGATAGAGAAAAGAAGAACGTGAGCAAATCATAAGCAGTAAAAATGCTGTTAGTAGACACCACATGGCTGTTATAAATGTTTCTGACAAATTTCTTTTTTTCCCTAGTAAGTACATATGAAATCTACCTCAATCTACCTCTGCCTCATTTTCATGAGCTTCTTCATGATATTCCTTCTCGGTATTTACATTCCAGATATTGGACTTGTCCTTTTCTCCGGATAAGATGTTCTTAACGGTCTCAAAGGAGGTACACATGGAATGATCGATGTTGTTATATCTGTGCTGACCATTGCGCCCTACACAGTAGAGGTTATCAATGGTTTTCAGATAATCCACCAGTGTGTCAATCTCATCATAGGTGTCGAAGTAAGCCGGGTATGCCTTTTTGGCCTTTTCCATGTGGGTATCGATGACTACATCTGCACTGTCAATCAGTCCCAGCTTAATCATTTCTTCAATACCAACCTTGGAGAATTCTTCCTCAGACATATTCCAGAATTCATCTCCCTCATTGACGAAGTATTCCAGACCAATCCAAACGGTATGCTCTAAGTCCTTAATCATATAAG
>JAQXLK010000141.1 GCA_029012085.1 Clostridiales bacterium | reverse complement strand
ACTTTTTATTCGATGAAACTATCTAATTAATAGATAGAGAGGTGAGGAAAATGAAAAGTAGAATCGGGATACTGATGATAACTATTATTATCTGCTTTGCCATAATACTTTGTGCCAGTTGTTCAACTAAAAATGTTTTAGAGTATGATATGAATCTAGGGTATGATTTCAACAGTGTAACAAACAAGAATTTTGTTTTTAATATTTATCATTCGAATACCGAAAACCATCACTGGGAGAAAATTACGTCTTTCACGTGTAAGCCAGAGCAGGGGCACTATAATGATGTGAAACTGATATTCAGAAATAATAAAATAGGAATAGAATTATGGGATAACACACGCGAAGTTTTGGAAGACGGAAATGCTGTAATGTACGATGGTACTGCTCTGGAAAAAACAGAATTTGATGTGGATGGTTACAAAGGCTCACAGAACGGTATGTTTGTCTTTGCAGTTGAAAATAAGGAAGGCGAGCAGCCAGTACGACTTTATCCCATTTCAAATAGTGAAATTACCTCATTTTTCGGAGATTTAGAAAACGATTTTGACATGAATGAGCCATATGATACGGATGGTAAGAATCTGGATAACATTCTTATTACTGTTACAATCTGATGATTGTTACAATTAAGAATCGAAATTGCTAAACTATTAAATTTAAAGAACTTTATTCTGATTGTCCTTAACCTGTTGAAATGACAGTGGAAGAGGGCAATCTTTTTTTTGATAAAAAATATTAGTATTGACAGGACGCCATGAATGTATTATTGTATTAAACAAATAATACAATAATACATTGCAAAAAAGGGGGTTGCACTTATGGAGAAGAATTTGCAGGAAAACGTGCCGATATACATGCAGATTATGAATAAGGTTAGGGAGGCTATTGCCTCTGGTGAACTGGCACCAGGAATGCGTGTTGCATCAGTGAGGGAACTGGCAGGAGAATTTGAAGTTAATCCTAACACTATGCAGAGAGCGCTTAATGAACTGGAGAGGGAAGGTCTTTTAGTCTCTGAGCGTACAAGCGGCAGATTTGTTACGAACGATACAAAGCGTATAAGCGAGCTTAAGATAAGAATGGCGTCAGAGACGGCAGACAGATTCAGAAAAGAGATGACAGTACTTGGATACAGTGAGAGTGAAATGATAGATTTTTTTCTGAAAAGGGGTAAAGCAGTATCAGAAAAAGTCTTTGATCATGAAAGGATTGGCTGATTATGGACAACAAACTTAAACTGATTGAGCAACCTATAGTTGAAATACAGAATCTTACAAAGGATTTTGACTCCATACGAGCACTGGACGATGTGAATTTGGAAATCCCGGAGGGACACATTATCGGTCTTCTTGGGCCTAATGGGAGCGGAAAAACAACCTTTCTGAAAATTCTGGCCGGTTTTTATGCAGAATATTGTGGAGAGGTTCTTATTGACGGGATGAAGCCGGGCGCCGAAACCAAGGCCTGGGTAGCATATCTTCCCGATAAGAGTGGCCTCCCACTGAATTTAAGTGTACAAGATATTGTAAAAATATATCGGATTTTTTTTGATGATTTTGATGAAAAAAAGTGCTTGCGACTATTAGAAACTTTTAATATTAAAATGCAGCAGACACCGAAGGAAATGTCAAAGGGTATGATTGACAAACTGCAGATTTGCCTCGTGATGTCAAGAAACGCAAGGCTTTATCTTCTAGATGAGCCAATTGGCGGTGTAGATGTTGAAGCAAGAGAACATATTCTGAAATTAATTATCGAGAATTTCAATCCAAAAGGGACAATACTTATCGTAACTCACTTAGTTCATGACATTGAGAGGCTTTTTGATTCTGTCATTGTTCTGAAGAAAGGGAAGATTGAAAAATATTCTGATTCTGACCGCTTGAGAAGTGAATACGGCATGTCACTTGAAGAGGCTTTAAAGGAGATTTTTAGAGATGAAGAAGCGACGGGAAACCTGGAATGCGACAAAGCTTAATTTAATACTATCAAAAGAGGATTTTACAGCTATGATTGGAATGCTGGCTGTAGGAATTGCAGGATGTTCCATGCTCAGCGCAGCATTCCCATTTTTTCTGGTAGGCTTAATCTGTGCACAAATAGGCATCTTCTTTCTCACCAAGACACTAAAAAAGATATTTGTGGAAAGTGCACATGGGAACACGGGAATATTAGTAAGTACACTTCCTGTTAACGAAAGCAGCTTGCGAAGAGGAAGATATGCAGCAGGTACGTTAACCTTACTTTGTGCCGTTTCAGGGCTTATTCTTGCAGCATGTGGAAGTTATTTAGGTCTGTTTGGATTCAGTATGGATAATCTTATACATTTATTGAATATTTTGTACTTTGAAATTTCACCTGAATTTACTAATATACCGGTCGTGGCATTGCTGCCTGTGGAATTAGTATTTATATTGTTACTATCTCTATGTATTTCCGCTGGGTACGAATATGCAGCTGCTGGTGCGTACAACAGAAGTTACTCGAATTCATTGAAAGGGAATGACTCACAATTCAATATACCATGGATTGTCTGTATTGGTGCAATTTTACTTCCAAGGATAATCTTTCTGTTAAGTGATAATATTCCTCCAATTGTTATTCATCTTGTGCGAATTGCAGCTTTAGGAGTTTTGACAGTGGTGTTTATCAGCCGTTCATCCAAAAGGGGTAAAAAAATACAAAAACATAAGGAGAAACAGATATTCGATGACAGTATGAAATTAAACAAAATACAGACATACACAAGGCTGGTAGGCGGGAAC
>JAQXLK010000140.1 GCA_029012085.1 Clostridiales bacterium | reverse complement strand
TCCACGAAGCTTATTAAGAATCAATGTAGTAAGTGCCTCACCTTCAATGTCCTCAGCAATGATTAATAACTTCTGTCCACTCTGTACAATCTGCTCTAAAATAGGCAAAATATCCTGAATATTAGAAATCTTCTTATCTGTAATCAAAATATATGGATTATCAAGTTCTGCAACCATCTTCTCCATATCTGTTGACATATATGCTGAAATGTAGCCACGATCAAACTGCATACCTTCTACTAAATCAAGCTCTGTCTTCATTGTCTTAGACTCTTCAATCGTAATAACACCATTCTGAGAAACCTTTTCCATGGCATCTGCTACCATATTACCAACATTCTCATCACCGGCAGAAATAGAGGCAACTCTTGCAATCTGCTCTTTACCAGAAATGGTCTGGCTCATATTAGAAATAGCTTCCACTGCTGCATCACAAGCCTTCTTCATTCCTTTTCTTAAAATGATAGGATTTGCACCTGCTGCCAAATTCTTCATTCCTGCATTAATCATTGCCTGTGCAAGAACAGTAGCAGTTGTTGTACCATCACCAGCAACATCGTTTGTCTTTGTAGCAACTTCTTTTACAATCTGAGCACCCATGTTCTCAAATGCATCTTCTAATTCAATATCCTTTGCAATTGTTACACCATCATTTGTAATAAGTGGTGCACCAAATGATTTTGCAAGAACAACATTTCTTCCCTTAGGTCCTAATGTAACTCTCACTGTATCTGCTAACTGATTCACACCAGATTCTAATGCTTTACGAGCGTCTACGCCATATTTAATCTCTTTTGCCATTGTTAAAACCTCCATATTAAACATTCAATATTATACTATTGCTATTCATTAACATTTTCTACTTGGGAAATTCAGCAATTATCCCTCAACAACAGCGTGAATATCACTCTGTTTTACAATAATATATTTCTCACCATCAAGTTCTACATCATTTCCAGCATATCTGGAGTAGATTACTTTATCACCAACTTTAACCTGCATCTCAATCTTTTCACCATCCACAACAGCACCCGGACCAACTGCAACAACCTCTGCATACTGTGGTTTTTCCTGAGAAGCAGTTGGTAATACAATACCAGACTTTGTTGTCTCTTCCGCTACACATTCTTTTAAAACAACTCTTTCACCTAATGGTACTAACTTCATATAAATGTCCTCCTTTTATTCAGCCTCTATTTTGACTGTTTTTATCTTTTTTCACTAGCACTCACTTTGTTTGAGTGCTAACATATTTCCTATTGTACCCTATTTTCCCAAAAAATCAACCCCTAAATTATAAAAAATTGTGAGTATTCTGTTAAATATTGAATAATTAACTTTATTTTTATTTTTTCTCTTTCTTTCCCAGATTGCCACATCATTCATCTTACGATATAATATATAGAAAAAAACAGGAGAAAATGCTTATGAAAGAACAACTTTACACCATTCCTGTAACAGATGCTTTTCGTGCAGACTGTGAATGTCCCCTTTGCAAAATGAAACAGGAATTAGAAAGAAATGCAATTGAATATACTATGGGTCCTAGCTATATGGAAGATGATAACCGTGCCATGACCGACGAAATGGGATTTTGTGAAAAACATATTCAAGATTTATATAAAGAAAAAAACCGTTTAGGTCTTGCTCTCATGTTAAGCACTAATATGATGAAAGTAACAAAGGATTTAAAGAAACTTTCCGAAAATCCCAATACAAATAGCAAATCACTCCTAAAAAAGAAATCAGAGACTTCCTCTCTTAGCAAATATGTGAGTAAATTACAAAATACCTGCTTTATCTGCAACCGAATAAACCAGACATTTGACCGCTATATTGACACAATTTTCCATCTGTATAAAAAAGATAATTCCTTTTCTGAAACAATAAAAAAATCAAAAGGCTTTTGTACCTATCACTACGCACTACTTTTTGACCGTGCAGGTGACTGCCTTTCCAAGGAACAGGCCGCTGCATTTATCCAAGACATAAATATAGTATATTTCAATAACATGGAACGTATGCAGGAAGATATTGAATGGTTTATCAATAAGTTCGATTATCGCTACCAGAACGAGCCATGGAAAAATGCAAAAGACGCCTTGCCAAGGGCAGTTATAAAAACGCATAGCACAATTACACCGGATACAGAAATAAATTAATCCAATCTTTCCTCACAAAAAACAAAAGAGGCATCCACTACTTCCAAAATACTTCCGTATTGGGATTAGTCCAATGCCTCTTTTTTTGTTATTTAACCAATTTTTACAAACGTCCTATAAAAAGTTCTAAACGGCTTGTACACAGCCTTCCTGAAACTCCTCTTCCTGCCACATTTTAACATATTCCCGGTATTCAGAAAGCTTACCACGATAAATGCGTTGCTCTTGAAGTTGCTCATGAAAATCATATGGTTGAATCAATCCGGCTTCCTTCTTAAACAACTCAATACCACTTCTGCTTAATACATAGGATACAAACTGTGAGCAAAAATAATTGTAATCTTTTGATACATTCTTTCCAAACAAAACTCCCACAAGACCCACATAATTATAATTATACAACTCGCTATTTTCAATAAAATGTTTCAATTCCTGCCGAACAATCTTATATTGCTCTTCTGTCACCGGCACCGCATATACACTACAATATATGTTTTTGTCCCGTCCAAACACACCTTTTTCAATATCCTCAAGCACGAATCCACTATCAAACGGATTATAGATATGTCTCCTTGCAAAACTATACATCTCCTTTAATTCTACATCTAATGCGAGAGACGTATGGGAATACGGCTTCCTTGTAAAAAATCGAATCAACCTAGCTGGTATTGTATGTGTCCTAGTCAGTAATATATATATGTATCTCTGATTTTTTTGTAACTTGTGAATCAACAAAAACACCCCTTAGTATCTTTTTCATTTCCCTTCTTTTACCTTTGCCCGAATTCTCTCCTTAAGGTCTACTGCTTTACTCTTTATACGAGTAGATACATTACCATTACCAATAATCCTTGACAAAAGCTGAAGTGCTTCCCTATAATTTCCGAGCCGAAATGCAAGTTCTGCCACTAAATACGTCAGTGTCATCTCATCCATTCCACTCACTGGAAATGTTTCTGAAGAAAAGGCAAGACAGTATCCCTCATATGCATTCTGAATACACTCTAACTCATCAGCCTGCAGCTTATTACGTTCTTCTTTTGTTAAAGAATCCCCCTCGTTTTCAAGTTTACCCCGAATAACCCAAGCCATTTTTAAGCAAGTATATGCCTTACGACTACTTTTTACATTTCCTATAACATCGCAATATAAAACCATCTTATAGCGCATAATTGCATCATCATAAGAATAAAAATCTTTTTCAGCCTCTTTTAAACCTAAAAAGGAACTCTTCACTTCTGCCCGAAGCCGTTTTGCCTGAAGCGGCATTATTGTATCAAAATATCGGGAAAGTGATGCATATCCACAATAATAACAGACCACCGGCTCATACTTAATAGGATCTAATTCTCTATATACAGGCCGCAAATCATCTTCCTTATCAACCACTCGTATTTTTCCTGACCTAACCGTCAAGGATTTAAACGACTTATCACATATTGGGCATTTATAACTCTTTAAAAAAAGATAATCTTCCTCTTTATAGATAATTTGCTTCTCTCTTTGTTCTTCTTGCTTATTCTCCGGTGATTTATCTTTCTTTTTTTCATAAATTTCGATGTCATCTGTATTAAGGCCTAATTTCTCTAATCCTGAAAATAAACTCATTTTATTCTTTCTCCTATTTGGGACGGTAAGAACTCTTCAGTGAAACAATGCGGTTGTATACAGGATGTTCCTTCGTTGAATCCTTTGAATCCACACAAAAATATCCATTTCGAAGGAACTGGAACCGCTCAACGCCCTCTACTTCACTAAATGCAGCCTCTAACTTACAGTCTTTAAGCTCAACTAAAGAATTTGGATTCAGATTTGAGTAGTCTTCAGCTAATACCTCATCCCCATCCTGAATCAAATTCTCATACAAACGAACAGTTGCATCAACAGCAGTTGCTGCATCTACCCAGTGAATCGTTCCCTTTACCTTTCGTCCTTCAAAACCAGAACCAGAACGAGTCTCAGAATCATAGGTACAGTGTATCTCTACCACTTTGCCTGTCTCATCTTTTACGAAATCTGTACAGGTTACAAAATATGCATTTTTGAGACGAACCTCATTCCCTGGGAACAAACGGAAATATTTCTTCGGTGGTTCCTCCATAAAATCATCCCGTTCAATATAAAGCTCACGACTAAAGGATACCATACGTTTTCCCATCTCTTCATTTTCCTGATTATTCTCAACCTCTAAGAGCTCACTTTCTCCTTCCGGATAATTATCAATCACAAGCTTAACAGGGTCAAGCACTGCCATCATTCGCTTTGCCTTCATACGCAAATCCTCACGAATACAATACTCAAGCATTGCCATATCCGATGTAGAATTCGCCTTTGACACTCCAGACAAATCCATAAACATACGAATTGCTTCCGGCGTCACGCCTTTTCTTCGAAGTGCACTGATGGAAACCAGTCTAGGATCATCCCAGCCGTCTACAACACCATCCTCTACTAACTTTTTTATATACCTCTTACCAGTAATCACATTCTGTAAATAAAGCTTTGCAAATTCTATCTGCTTTGGTGGATATTCAAACTCCAACTCACGAACAACCCAATCATATAAAGGTCTGTGGTCTTCAAACTCCAATGTACAAATTGAATGAGTTACACCTTCCACTGCATCCTCAATCGGATGTGCAAAATCATACATTGGGTAAATACACCATTTGTCTCCAGTATTGTGATGTGTCATTCTCGCAATACGATAAATAACCGGATCTCTCATGTTAATATTCGGTGATGCCATATCAATCTTTGCACGAAGTACCTTTGAACCATCAGGGAACTCGCCGTTTTTCATACGCTCAAACAAATCAAGATTCTCTTCAACACTTCTATTTCTATACGGACTCTCTTTACCCGGCTCCTTCAAGGTTCCCCGATATTCTCTTATCTCGTCTGCTGACAAATCACAAACAAATGCTTTTCCTTTTTTTATTAACTTAACAGCTGCTTCATACATCGCATCAAAGTAATCCGAAGCATAATAGAACTCATCCCCAAAATCAGCTCCAAGCCACTTTACATCCACTAAAATAGAATCTACATATTCACTCTTCTCCTTCATCGGATTCGTATCATCAAAACGAAGGTTAAATTTTCCATTATACTCCTTAGCAAGTCCCGAATTAAGAATAATGGACTTTGCATGTCCAATATGCAGATAACCATTTGGTTCAGGTGGAAATCGGGTAACAATCTTTGTATATTTTCCTTCCTCTAAATCTTTATCAATAATCTGTTCAATAAAATTTCTTGAAACTACTTCATCTTCCATTATCATTCTCCTTATTCTGTCATTTATTCTCTCTTGCAAACAGCACACAGTTTGCCACAATTATTACTACTTTATCACATTTACCCCCTTTACGTCAATTTACCCGTGAATTTTGTATGATATTTTTGTTCAAATATTTGCTTATTCTACCCATTTGTTGTATTATGATGTTGTTAATATGAATGAAAATCAGAAAGGAATCGGTATTACCGTGTAACAAAAATGGAAAACAATAATCAAAACAAAGAATTTGACATCATTGACTTCGATTTAAATGAATACGATGAAGAATTTGAAAAAGAGGAACAACGTCTACAACTAAAAGAAGAACGAAAGGCTGCTGCAAAATCCTGCATACAATCTACAAAGGAGCAACAAAAACAGATAAAGGGAACAGAACAAAATATTCTTAACAAACCAAACCGGGATATGCTAAAAACTATTCTCATGCTTTTATTTGTAATTGCAATAGCCTGTCTCATGCTTGGTTTTGTCACCTTTATTGTAAACAATGTAGGTGGAGGCACTTCCTCAAAAAAGGAAAAAACAGAGACAACAACAGAAGAAACCGATTGGAAAGATACTTGGAAACCGAACAGCACCTCATCAAATGGTTCCACTTCTTCCTCTTCTAGTGATGACCAAAAGAAAAACTTTGAACAAAGTATTGAAGAAATTACAAACAATGTAAACAAAGATAAGACAACTGAAAATACCACTGAAGAAAAGAAACACGATAAGACAACAGAAGCAACAACCGAGATTACAACCGAAGCAACAACCGAACCGCCTTCTGTTACCACAGAGATAACAACAGAAGCAACAACCGAGATTACAACCGAAGCTTCTACAGAAAGCATTCAAGCAATGCCTGCAGAATGATACTTCAATATAATACAGAGGTAACTATGAATTATACCAAACAAAGCGATGAGGAACTTATTCTCCTCATTCATAACGGAAATCAAAACGCAACTGAATATTTACTAAAAAAATATTCTCCTCTTGTAAAAAAATCTATCCGGACGCTTTATCTAATTGGAGCAGATACGGAAGATTTATCCCAAGAGGGTATGATTGGGTTGTTTAAGGCAATACAAACTTACGAAAATGGGCATGATGCTTCTTTTTATACTTATGCAAAACTTTGTATTGACCGTCAAATTTACAGTGCAATAAAGGCATCTAACCGAAAAAAGCACTCTCCGCTCAACTCCTATATTTCTTTTTATACCAACTCTGGAGAAAATGGTGCTGAACTCATCAACAACCTCGAAGCTGGAAATGACTCTAATCCGGAAAGTATTGTTCTGGATAAAGAAAACTCTTCCATCTTTCAACAAAAGTTAGAAACAACCCTTAGCAAATTAGAAAAAGAAGTTCTCCATCAATTTATGGATGGAAAATCATATACAGATATCGGTATAGCTCTTGGCAAATCCACCAAATCTGTAGATAATGCGGTTCAACGGATTCGTGAAAAAGTAAAAAAGATATTATAAATAAAATAAGCGCCAGCCCTTTATTTTCAAGGACTAACGCTTATTTTTTCTAAAGCTAGCGACGGGAATCGAACCCGTGACCTCCTCACTACCAATGAGGTGCGCTACCGACTGTGCCACGCCAGCTTGTCTTAACGACTTGACTATAATACCAAATAATCACCTTTTTGTAAAGTCTTTTTTTCAAAAAAGAGAAACTTCACTAATCTGCTTGATTTGTCTACAATTTTCAGGAAGCTCACCTGTAATTTCTGACGACTGCTCAGTATGTATATATATACTATCTATTCCATAATCAGCAGCTCCCCACGCATCAGCAATCCAATCATTACCTACCATAACAGTTTCTGATTGCATCAAATCATATTTTGCAATCAAAGAATTATAAAAATGCCATGATGGTTTTTTAAATCCAATATCAGAAGAATAAAAAATATCATCAAAAAGATTATAGATATCAAGCATACGCATTTCCGGTTCTGTAAAAAGACGCTGAGCATTTGAGAGAAGATAAATACGTTTTCCTTGATTTTTTAATGTCTTTAGCATATCTTTAGCACCATCAAATAATGCAATGTGTTCTAAAGAAAGTGTACGCATCACTAAAGCCCAGTCTGCGATTTGGTCATCAGAAGGTGTTATGCCTTTCATCTCATACATATTTCTTATAGCAGCACTTAGGTCAGCCTCTATCTCGGAAATTTCAAAAGGAGTGGCATTTTGTTTTTTTTCGGATAGCTTTTGCTCAAAAATATATTTAGTTGAATTTGCTATTGTCTGACGGTAAATAGCTTTTAATTCTTGTGCAGTGTAGTCTGCTCCCTGTAAATTCATATAAAGAGACAAAGTTTGCCAAAGGGATGGCTTGTCCTCATTTGTATGAATATCAATAATCGTTCCATATAAATCAAATAAATAATTTTTGTACATCAAAAAAAATCTCCTTTTTATTATAAAACCAATATGTTTGTTCGTTTTGAATGTATTAAGTTAATCCCCTAATTCCCCTGCAGACGCTGTCTGACAATCTCATATGCCAATACACCAGCTGCCACAGAAGCATTTAGTGAATCAATATCACCTTTCATCGGAATCGATGCCACATAATCACATTTTTCTTTTACAAGGCGGCTCACACCATTCCCTTCATTACCAATAACAAGGCCAATCGGACCAGTCAGATTGTGCCGATACATTACTTCTCCACCCATATCCGCACATACAAACCAAATTCCCTCTTTTTTAAGCTCTTCTATTGTCTTTGCAATGTTGTTCACCTTTGCAACTGGTGTATAGTTAATGGCTCCTGCGGAAGCCTTGACCACCGTTGCTGTAAGCCCTGCAGCTCTTCTCTTTGGAATAATCACGCCATGAGCACCACAAAGATTTGCAGTACGAATAATAGCACCCAGGTTGTGTGGATCTTCAATTTCATCTAGTAAAAAAATAAATGGTGGCTCATTCTTGTCCCTTGCAGCCTGCAAAATATCCTCTACCTCAGCATAGTCATAAGCAGCTGCCTGAGCAATAACGCCCTGATGCTTGCCTGTTGCTGACATCTGATCAAGGCGTTCCTTATTCACATAATTAACAATTGTATCTTGCTTTCTGGCCAGTGTCTTTATCGTATTCACCGCACCATCATGACAACCATCTAACACATACAATTTGTCAATTGTCTTTCCTGAACGAAATGCCTCCGTAACTGCGTTTCTGCCTTCTATTGTATATTCCTCGTATCTCATAACATTCCTTTCTTAGTTTCAAACAAAACATCTATTCCCACCAACAATTTCTTATTCCTGTTCAGACTCAAGCACTTCAAGGCCCATCTTTACTACATCCGTAAGACGTTTAAAATCCTCTTTTAAATACAGATATCCAAGCAGTGCCTCATAACCCGTTGCATTACGATAATCAATCGTAGATGCATTTTTTGCTTTCGTATAAGACTTGGCATTCCTTCCACGTCGAAATATGTCCCTTTCCTCTTCTGTCAGCCTATCTTCAATCGCTAATATCATTTTGGCTTGTGCAGGAGCACAGACAATTTTACTCACATGCTTGTGATACTTATTTGCCTGCATATTTACCCGGCTTACTTCCATAGTTCGTATCATCACATCAAAAATACTATCACCAATATAAGCAAGCGAAAGAGGGGAATAGTTATTAGGATTAACATTCTTTATTCCTAGTACTTCTTTAAAATACTGATATCGGCTTATAGTTTCACTATTATTATCTTCCATGTATTTCCCCACCTATGCTCTCTTCCATTTCACACCTTCTCTGGTATCCTCTAAAACAATCCCCTGTTCAGCCAACATATCACGAATTTCATCTGCTCTTGCAAAGTTTTTTTCCTTACGGGCGGCCTGGCGTTCTTCAATAAGAGCCTCAATATCATCATCAAGAATCTCTGCTTCCACCTTTGTAATAATTCCTAAAATGTCACAAAGCTTACCAATCGTCTCATAAACTTCATTAATTACCGTTTGTGCATTGTCAGAAGTGATGCTGCTGTTGCTTAACTTAACCATCTCGAAGATAACAGAAATAGCATCTGCTGTATTCAAATCATCATCCATTGCATTTTCAAATTTTGTAACAAACTCTGCCATTTTTGCAAGAAGCTCTTTCTCTTCTTCATTTGCTTCTCTATTCTGTGCTCCTGCCTTCGCATCCTCTAAACGACTCATGGCTGTCAGTATTCTGTCTAAAGAGTTCTTAGCAGCTTCTACCAATGTATCCGAAAAATTCAGTGGACTTCTATAATGAGCACTCAACATAAAGAATCGAATTACCTGTAATGGGTACTTCTTTCCAATATCCCGGATTGTAAAAAAATTCCCTAATGACTTTGACATTTTCTCTCCGTCAATTTTAAGAAAACCATTATGCATCCAATATCTTGCAAATTCCACATCATTTGCAGCCTCACTCTGGGCAATCTCATTTTCATGATGTGGGAATATCAAATCTTCTCCACCAGCATGAATATCAATAATATCACCAATATATTTCTTGGACATAACAGAACACTCCAAATGCCATCCCGGACGACCCTCGCCCCACGGTGATGACCAAAAAGGCTCTCCTTCTTTCTTAGGCTTCCAAAGAACAAAATCCAAAAAATCTTCTTTTTCGCCTTCTCCTGACACTTTAAGCTGATGCTTTTCATCTCTATGTCCTGCTTCTAAATCATCAATGTTCTTCTTTGACAGCTTTCCATATCCAGGAAAACTTCTCGTACGGAAATATACTGTACCATTCACCTCATATGCATGACCTTTTTCAATCAACGTCTCCACCATTGCAATCATATCCGGAATCTCTTCCGTTGCCTTTGGATGAGTCGTTGCCTCTAAAACATTTAAGTCAGCCATATCTTTCATAACCTCTTGAATATACCGTTCTGAAATTTCAGAAGATGTTACACCCTCTTCAATGGCACGCTTGATAATCTTATCGTCTACATCAGTAAAATTAGACACATAATTCACATCATATCCCTTGTACATTAAATATCTTCTAAGAGTATCAAATACAATCATTGGCCGGGCATTACCAATATGAATATAGTCATATACGGTCGGTCCACACACATAAATACCTACTTTTCCCTCATTAATCGGCTTAAACTCCTCTTTCTGTCTTGACATTGTATTGAAAATCTTCATAATCTATCCTTTCTGGCAAAATACTGCCCACTACTTTCCCTATATCTTTTGATATTATACATATTGCAAGTTAATATTGCAATACGGTTATTTATAAAACTTTTCTTATAATTTGTTCAAAAAAACTTAACAAATTTGTACACTATTTTAGGTTTAATATTTGAGCTTTTTTCGCTATAATATAGATAGTAATAAAGATGGGTTATTTTCCCCATAACATATTGTGAAAAGGGTGATCATATGGCGAGACAGGAAATTAATAACCAAAACGGTACAGATTTGATTATTTCAAATGACCAATACATTTCTATCGGAGCAAAGGGTGCTGATATTGTCATTAAGAATGGCGATAAAATGATTTGGTTCGATGGCGAGGATGCCTGGGATCGTTTTATCGAAGCCATTGACACAACAAAAGCGAGTTTATCAACTGGTTAATTACCGGTATAATAACTCGCTTTTTTTACCTTGTACAAATTATATTAACAACATGTTATACAAATCTACTCAATTATGGTCGCTCCACAACGTGTCGATAAAAAGGTTCCCATTCCTTTTATCACCACAATACATTCATTTTCCCCTAGACTCTTGATTTCTTCCGCTTTTATTGCAGATATTTTGTACATATCTCTCCCCATCATTTTGGTTTTTCTAATTATGACAGAGTCTGCATGTTCTAATACATATTGCTGTGTTGGTTCATCATTTACACCTAAATATACAATAGAATCACAACTGTCAAATAATTCCTTCCACTTTTGATAAATCTTTCCTGCACCGACAAAATTATTTATATGTAGCATACTTCCTACATTATAATGATGAAATTCCGGCAACATCCGTTCAAAATTAACAATTGCTCCTGTATCCGAAAAATAATTAAGATATAACATTACCATGCGGTCTGTATTATTTCTTCGTGTTTCATTACACAGTATATAACAAATTTGCGAAAGAATCATTGATGTAAACATCTCTACCTGCCGAAGATTTGACGGAATTATAATATATAACACTTCTTTAGCAAGATAAAGATGCTGAAAATTAAGTGATTCTTTTTTTGTTAATGCCACCAGCCGCTCATCCTTAAAGAAAACAATCCGCTCATAACAGGATTGTATAATATCCGAATACCTCGAATCTGCATCCCTTTTAAAAATCTGAAACCTTCTGCATTCCATTTCATTCGGACCCTGTGAAAACTGTCCAGAAAACAATCTTTCAAGCTTGTCTTCACGATCTTCACTTGCCAATAGATTTACCGCAGCTGTTAAAGTCTTTGACGTCCCATATTTCATATAACTGGATAATAGAGTTTTTAAAAATTTCTGTTCCAAATTCTTTATCAAAATTCGATCATTACCTGATGCTTTTAAATAATAATCAGAATTCGTATTATCAATAATACACTGGACAATAATGTCCACATCTACTTCATTTCTAATATATGCAAAAGGATTATACCCGTCACTCTTTTCTATATCTATAAGATTAATACTTTTTATTGCGTAACCTCTCGCTCTAAAATCTGCAGCTGTTTTCTCATAATAGACCCCATCAAAATCCACAATGACATAATTACTGTTATCATCCTTTAGATTTTCCAACACCATGTCAAAATTATGTTCTTTATTATCAAATACCAAAGTGTTATTATTCCGTCTGGTCTGAGCATGATCTCTGCTCACAAATATTGTATCCGAAAGAACGCTCGCTCCTCTATTACTTCTTGAACATTCTAACTTTAATTCTTCTATCTGACGGCATTTACCCGAAATATTTACATCCATATCTTTTAACTGTTTTCGTATACCCATATTATATGCCTCCATTACTACTTAATAATATGCAATATTTTAAACATAAAGTCAACAATCTTATTTGAATAAAATGAAATAAAACAAGTATTTACTAATTTCAGCTTTCCTTAAAATCCCAGATTCTCATTCACTAAAATAACCTTTATTCTATCATCGTGTTTACTATATCTCGTAATCAGAGTCTGGCAGCATATGGTATCATGGGATTTGCAATCATAACATGCCCCAGTCTTTGCACATGGTGTCTCTAATCCAAAACGCTGTGCATTAATCGGTGCAGCAATGTTTTTTGCACGATGCAAAGCATCCTCCTCACTCTTTACTATTTTATTCATTCCAGCCACAACTATAACATGTGCCGGACCAAATGCAATGGCAGACACACGGTTTGCATTACCATCAATATTTACCAAAATTCCATCTTCTGTAATCGCATTAGCACTGGTCAAAAAATAATCTGCAAAGAAAATATCTCTATACACTTTTTCCTTCTCTTCCTTCGTCTTTACCGCATCCCGATCAAATAACCGAAAGTTTCCATTGTGAATCGCTTCAAATCCACCGATAGCCGCAATACTCATAGTTCCTCCCCAGCCAATGGAACTTCCCTCCGGAATCAGCTCTAACATTTTTGCCAATGCCTCCTCCTTTGTATTTACAAAAAAACCTTCCATATTTCTGGAACGTAAACCTTCTATCACTTTTTTACTCAACAATTCATTTCTCTTTACTTCCCATTCCGTCATATTTGCAGCCTCTCTTTCCTATCCATTCGCATATTTTAAGTGTAAAAAAAGAACCCTGCCAGAATAATGAACAGGATTCTTTATTGTTTTTGATTTATCTTCATAATACAAAATCCTTATCAATCATCTATATTATGTATTATGAAGTATTTTGTCTGCATGGTCAAGAAAAACTTACTCTTCAAACATCTTAAAAGCCAATGTCTTTTCCAAAATAAATGGTGCATCCTGAATGAAAAAGACTCTTCCGTCTTTTTCCGAAGTCAAAGTTTCAATCACTTCACCTTCATATGGAGCAATCACCTCTGCCATCGGCTGTCCTGCCTTTACTTCTTCTCCAACCTCAACAAGTGGTCGGAACAGCCCACCTCGCACAGCCTTAATGTTAAAGAGATTTTCCTCACCTACAACAATGGATTCGCGCGTAACGGATGCCTCATACTCAATTATCCCCTGTCTGCCAAGGAAAGTAAGTACTGATTCAATAGTAAGTCTCGCTGCTTCTTCATCAATCTTTTCTGTATCCTTCGCATAAACAGAAAATGCATTACAATCCCATATCTGCCAATTATAATTAAGGGTTGTACTGTCAAAAGGCCTTGGCTCTCTCACTACTACATAAGGCATTGAAAAATCTTTCGCCATATCAATATTCTCATGCCCTGTCTTCATCATACGAACATGTGGAATAAAATCACCGGAAATATAGAAGCTTGCAAACTGAATACCAATTTTATAATCCTTAATTTGTTCAAACGCTCCTGCTGCAATCCGCTGGGTTGTTTCTCCTAAATTATATCCTGGAAACATACGATTAATGTCCGTATTATCCTGAGCCCAAAATCTTTTTCCTATATTCATAGAAAAAGGGTTCAAAGAAGGTACTACTAAAATGCTCTTTCCCTCTACTATCTTTCCTTCCTTCTCTAGCTGTTTCAGTTTCTTAATCAATTGACCTGCAATATACACCTGCTGAATTTCATTTCCACGCATGGCACCCACAATACAGGCTGCCTTCTCCCCTTTTCCGAAATGATATCCTCTGATTCGGAAATCATCCCTATATGGAGAAGACAATTCAAATAGTATTTCACGTCTCATTCTTACTAACTCCTATCCTCTTAAAAGCATCACATAACCTTATTAACAAATGTTCTACCGTTCTAATATCCGTCCCATCAAAGAACCTTCATATACAACCGGATATTCTCTAAGTGTAAACAAAAGTCCATCACATGGCGAAAAGACCTTCTGCAGCACTTTACCGGCAAGCGGATCCACAATCTCACCAATCAGTTCTCCACTACGTACTTCCTTCCCATGATAAGCATTTTGAAGAAAAATTCCAGACGCCGCTGCATTTAAGAAATGCACATTACCATCCTTCGATTCAATCGGTTTTTTCGGCACAATTGTCTCTCCCTGCCACATATCAAGCTCCCGCATCAGGTTTAAAATACCATCCACAAGCTGCATTCCAAGAGTTTTCGTGACACGCATACCAACGCCCATCTCCACCACAAGTGTTTTGGTTCCAATACTATTAAGAGAATGTGCCAGTGTTGACTCTAAAACAGTTGCTGCCTGATGCACCCATATAAAATCAATATTAATCAGTCTTGCAAGCGGCACCAGCTCCTTTGCCGTCATTTCACTAATCCGAATCTGGGGAATCTCTGACAAATATATATTACTGGCATGAATATCAATACACACATCACTGCCTTTGATATCCTCCACCGCCTTTGCCGCTACATACTCTGCCATACTCCCTTCTTTATTTCCCGGAAAAATCCGGTTCATATCCAAATCAAACATAGGAATTCCACGCATAATAGAATCCACCCCTAACGGGTTCATCGCCGGATATATATCCACCGTACCAGTGAGTAAATTCTGCTCTGCATGAATTCTCCGGCTCAGCTCATATGCTACAAACTGTCCCTCTAACTCATCTCCATGGATTCCAGTAACAATACTAATCCGTTTTCCACTATCTTTTCCTTTTTCCGGTTCCATTCTATGCTTTTTTATCGTTAAAGTTTCATCAAATGGAAGTTCTACTCTTGCAACTTCTTCAATCATTATTCTACCTCATTTTCATTATTTAGCCCGCCACGCTTAATCTCTCTATTGTTCCATGACATTTGCCACAGATACTAAAATATCCTGGGTCTGTTGTGCCTTCCCGTAAAAATGTCCTTTGCATACCAAAGTATCATTGTAATCTCTGCCATGTGACAACTTGATATAATCTTCATCCACCAATTTGCAGTTTGTAGGATCCATACCATGCCAGCAACCATCATAATATGCCTCTACCCATGCATGTGTAAACCCTTCTCCAAGCATCATACCAACTACATATCTGGCAGGAATTCCAACCATACGAAGAAAAGCGATTAATATATGCGCATAATCCTGACATACTCCCTCTCCAAGTTCTAATGCCTCTGATGCACTTGTATAAATATTCGTAACATTCTGTTTATATTCCAATAGTTCGTGGCAATAATCGGAAAGATATAACATTTTTTCCAGTTCTGTCATATGTTCAAATGCCTTACCATAGCATGATTTTTCTTTTGCCCGGTTAACCGCCAGCTGCAGACTCTCCCTTAGCCTCGGTGTTACCTTTGTCATGGAAGAAGGAGCCCGAAACACTCCCAGTAACCGGTCATCCCGTTCCTGTTTACTACCGTCCACCACCACCGTACCGGACACCTTAAAGAAAAACTTATCATGGGGTGCGTCAATATTACCATATAGGGTTTTATTTCCATAGCTATCCACAGAATAACTATGTCCATCCCCATAACTTACCGCTTCAAACAGTGATTCTACATGCTGTCTTTCATTTTCTCTTGGAAATATCTTAAGTGTATAATGATGCTCATATATGGGTACATCAAACGCATAATGCGTCTGGTATATAAACTCTAATCTTTTCATATCTCACCTGCATATTCCGTGTAACTCTAACCTTTCATTACACTATAATAGTATGAGATTCTCCAGCGAACCAATTGTCTCCTCATTGATATCATCTCCGCGTTCAAATGCCAGAGCAAGCTCATAGTACGCAACCTTGCTATATTCAATATTAACACGGTGCAGATAGAAATCAAGCTGTTCAAACACTCTTTTTATTTCCTTTCTATCTTCATCAAATCGAAGCTTTAAATCCAGTAATTCTACCTTTTTTCCTAATTTAATTAAGTTTCGTACCACTACATCATCAATGGAATCATCTATGATTCCCCAAAATGCCAAAAGATTATCTTCAACTGCCTGTAACTCAATCAGTGGTGCATCGGATATTTTTGCAGCCTTTAACTGGAACTGTGCCAGATGAATATACGCAAGTGCCTCAGACGAAATATAGTCACGCAAAATCAATGCGTTGTCATAAGCACGATACAAATTACTCACAATCGAATCCGGATTCTCTGTTTCATAACAATAAGACATTATAAAATTCTCATAATCTGTATAAATATTCGGTATATTTAATTTTTCGCAATACTTCTCATAAAAATGATAGTCCAAATCCAGCATTTCATCAAATCCCATGCTATAACGCTGCAACGTGGTATAAACCCTCTGCGTGTATCTACCAAGCCAATATAAATCATTTGTTTTTTCTATCGAGATAATACCCATGTGTCCTTAAAACCTCCTCCTTGTGATGAATTTACAATGGAACAACCTTCAATTCTGGAAAATCGTGTTAAACCGGATTTCCAGACATGTACCTCATTCGCACCGGATAATACAAAGGCACGAAGATCTGCTTTCCGCTGTACTACCTCACCTTTTTCCAGTACATCCAAATCAAGAAAATCAATAACCTCCTGTACAATAAAACGTCTTGGTTCGTTACGTACAAGATCCTTTAACTTAGTTAGTTCCTCCTCATTTAAACTGTTGCCAAATACCACACCATAGCCACCGGCTTCAGCAACATCTTTTATAACCAGCTTTTCAAAGTTATCCATAACGTATTTCATGTCTTTCTCATAAAATGGAAGGTACGTTGGTGCATTGTTAAGAATAGATTCCTCACCAAGATAGTACTCAATCATCTTCGGTACAAAATAATAAATTCCCTTATCATCAGCAATTCCATTTCCCGGTGCATTAATCAAGGCAACATTTCCCTTTTTATATACATCAAATACATGTGGAATTCCGATCACTGACTCCTCTACAAAGGTCATCGGATCCAGATAATCATCAGAAATCCTCCGGTACAAAGCTCCCACTTTCTGATTTTGTCCGCCATATCCCTTATAATATAAATAGTCACCTATAACCGCCAGTTCCTGTCCTGTTGCAAGAACAGCCCCTGTTTTTTCTGCCAGATATGAATGCTCAAAAAATGCGGCATTATACCTTCCCGGCGTCATAATTACATTGATACCACCAGTATTCACACTATCCATTGTCTCTTTTAAAAGCTTTGCATAATCACGATTATCCTGAATATGATTGGTTTTAAAAGTTGACGGCGAAGCTTTTCTGCAAAGATCCCTGGCAATCAGAGGATAAGACGCACCGGAAGGCACCCGAAGGTTATCTTCTAAAACATACCATTTTGTATCCTTTCCCTGGACTAAATCAATTCCCGAGATATGACTGAAAATCTTACCCGGGGGCATAATTCCTTCGCATTCCGGTAAATACCCAGGTGAAGAATACACAAACTCTTCCGGGATTATACCATCTTTTATAATTCTCTTTTCTCCATAAATATCAGCTAAAAACCGGTTTAATGCGGTTACGCGCTGAGAAAGTCCCCTTTCGAGATACTGAAATTCCTCATATGTGATTACGCGTGGAATTGTATCAAATGGAAACAACTGCTCTTTAAAGGTATTATTTTTATATATACCAAATTTTACTCCATACCGTGCCAGCAACGCATTGACAGTATTTACATGCTTATTTAGCTCTAACATTTCACACCTCCTACTGGAATACATAAAAAAGAGTTTTACGAAGTGCTTTTGCTTTATAAGTAATTTCAAAATAGTTTCCAAATAAAACAAAAAGGCGTCATGCATCCACGCATAACGCCTTCGTCTGTCTTTCGTATTCCGATTCACTTTATGAAAATAAGTTTAGAACTTTTAATCCATTTTGTAAACCCATTTCTGCTTTTTATAATTAGTTTATTTTTAATCCATACATAATAATATAAAGTTTTTCTTTTTTATAAATCACACAAGCTCTGACAAAAACAATTTTTTTCCTTTATCATGAAATACAAACTGCGCAAGTTCAGAAACTGTCATCTTTACATCATATCCGAGTTTATTTATCTCCTTTTTTTGTACATTCACTTCATCGTGTTCCCTGCTAAACATATAGATACTGGAAGAAAACGTATCCATATTTTCAGACTGCTTCATAAAACACTCCTCCACATATAACCGTATTCCATTTTCTGCAAATTCAAAAAAACAGTCTGCAAAAAGTTCCAAAAACTTCTTTACATCCACAACCCTTACCATATACGGATACGTTACAATACCTTCTATTTGAACTGGTACTCTCGTTCTTTCCTGCGAACTATTATTTTCCATAAATCCCGACACAAAATATCCTCTAATCATCTCTTGTATTTTCTCCCGTTTTGCTAATACATAAAGATTTTCTTCACATCCTGATACATTCCATTTTGCTGTCTCAAGAACTATATTCTGCTCCACAAATACCTTCTCTCCTTCCCTACCATAAGCAAAGAAACCCAAAAGGTTTTCCAAACCAATGGCCTGTTCAAAACAGAAAATAACCTCTCCATTTTCACATTCTTTTTCCTGGTTAAGCAAGTCAAAATATTCCCTGTTATGAGTTGCATATCCGCTATAATTGGCTGTCAGCCAACGGTCTATGTTAGAAAATAGTACCTCTGTATCTGCTCCGAAATAATCTTCCAATTCCTGATATCTGACATAAATAATATCCTCTGCATACTGATACGAGAGCTGTTCTTCCCCTATCGAAATAGTCCATGCATCCTTAAAACTTACAGACACAAAACCAAAAGAAGAATAATACCTTTCATCTGCCGGCATAAGGTAAGTAAATGCCTCTCCTGCCTTATACATATCATCCAGTGCTTTGTAAAGAAGGTTTCGCATAACTCCCTGCCTTCTTACTTCTTTTGTTGTTGCCACTCCAACAATATAGTGCAGCATCTGTTCAACACCCTGCACTTTGCAGAAATACGGATTTAAGTGAAGCATTCCAAGCAAATTTTCTGATTTCTCTTTCTCGCAGTTTTTCCTGATAACAGTGTTTTCCTTCTCCTTAAGTATGTATACCGTATTGTTTTCATACACATTTTTAAAATAAAAATCTTCGTATTCCATCGGATCCTGAAAACATTTTCTCCAGAGCCTGCGTACAGCCTTCTCCTCTTTCCTCTTTTCATGGAGCTCATTCAGTTTTCTTATTTCTCTGTCCTTAGACACCCACTGCATCCATTACAGCCTCCTGCTCTCATCTCAAAACGGTCATCATAATTAAAGTTTGCCACTGTCTCCAAAA
Organism: Clostridiales bacterium; assembly: GCA_029012085.1. Classification (GTDB taxonomy): domain Bacteria; phylum Bacillota; class Clostridia; order Lachnospirales; family Lachnospiraceae; genus CAG-590. Next base: position 257 of record JAQXLK010000140.1, on the reverse strand, counting down.
GACAAACAGCATGGGAGCTTATTCCCTCTCCGGTTCCGGTAAATCCAAGACCTTCCTCTGTAGTTGCCTTAATATTCACCTTACTTTCGCTTAACGAAAGCGCTTCTGCAATGGTAGTCACCATATCCGGTATAAATGCTGCCAGTTTTGGCCGCTGTGCAATCACTGTTGCGTCAATATTACTTATTACATACTGCTTCTCATCAAGCAATCCCTTAACGTGACGAAGAAGCTCAATACTGTCAGCTCCTTTATAC
>JAQXLK010000139.1 GCA_029012085.1 Clostridiales bacterium | reverse complement strand
AAAAATATAATCTGCAACATGGTCTTGAATACCATTTGCCCCATAATAAGGATATTCTCCCTCTTCTCTATCAGATGCTGTGATAGGTACTCTCATTGAATCAAGTATTTCACAGCAATCTTCTACATACATCATATCCATCTCTATCATCCCTACAAATCCGAATTAACACTTGTCTTCTACACGACAAACATCAATTTGCTTGACCTTTCTATCATTTTTTCATATAATATATTTGAACCACTGAAACCGCGAATGCGATGTAGGTGGTGTTTTTATATCTACTTTGGATATATTACAAACCCATAATTACTCTTTTCATTCGCCTTAAGATTGAGAGCATCATGAACCTTTAATGTTTCGATAACACTACCAACAAAATTATCATCAATAACATTTTGAATTCTTTTGGGCAACTGTTTTTTACGAACTCGTGTTTCAAAGTACAAATGAACAAAATAAGAAACAAAGTCTGCAATCTGAATAAAGTATGATTCTGATGACTTTTTCTCCATAATATCTTCAATTAAATTCGTAATCGGTATATTTGTATACTCGTAAGAATATTTTGATTGAACAGGATTGAATGCCCTTATCTGTCTTGCAGTTTTTCGCATTGGGGCCAATCTTCCCTCGTCCGTTATTATCAAATAATTCCAATTGTTGTCTTTACTGTCATTTTCAATCCTCTGAATATTATATGTAAGAGCTCGTTCTAAAACAGAATAATCCATACTTTTAATTTTTGTTTTATCTATTATTACGTTAACAATTTTCAAATCCATTTCAGCAATTGTTTTAGTAAATTCTATTAATATCTCTCTCCTTATTTCTGAAGTCCACATATATTCTCTATATGGATTCTTATCAGTAAGAAACTGCTTTGTATGCATTTCTTGCGAAACATGAAATCCATACTTGTCCCGTAATCTCCTACGAAGATTTCTCATCTTATTAAAATTATCCTGCCATAATTCAGCTTGCATATAAACACCTGTCAAAACAAAGTGGTCACTTGATGCTGATGTAACTCCATCATCACCAGTTTCATCAAAATAAACTACACATGTTTTCAAGATAATAATGCCTCCAAAGCTTCCATTTCTTTTCCAATCTCCATCTCAATTTCGCGAATATTGGCCATAATCTCTGATGTAGGTGGATACTCTACCGCAACATATTCAACCTCTTTATACTTATTGATACTTAGGTCATAATCATTATCTGCAATTTCTTGCTTGGGAACCATAAATGATTTATCTGTCCGCTTTCTATCTCTTTCCCCTTCCAGGTTTCTAAATCGCTCGATAATATCAGGGATATCATTATCAGCTACAACGGAACGCTTATCATCCAGACTAAATCCATCTGCAGTCATATCATAAAACCATACATTATCGGTTCCGCCATGCTCTGTTTTGGTAAATATCAAAATCGCTGTAGATACTCCGGCATATGGTTTAAACACACCGGAAGGCATCGAGATAACTGCTTCCAACCTTTGATTCTCAACAATTTCTTTTCTGATATCCTTGTGCGCCTTTGATGAACCAAACAATACGCCATCCGGAACGATACATGCGCATCTCCCACCTATTTTAAGCATACGAATAAACAATGCTAAGAATAGTAATTCTGTCTTTTTTGTGCTGCATACCTTTAACAAATCAGCTGAAACAATATCTGAATCCAGGCTTCCCTTAAAAGGAGGATTTGCTAATATCAAAGTATACTTATCTTTGTCTGGATTCTGATCCGACAAACTGTCTCTATATTCAATAAAAGGACTTTCTACCCTATGATTCATCATATTCATGGCACCAATACGCAACATGGTTCTATCCATATCAAATCCGTGGAACATATGATTCATAAAGTGATCTTTCTTCTGCTTATCATAGAAGATTTCTTCTTTTTTGTTTCTCCATAAGTATTCTCCTGCCTCAACAAGAAATCCGGCAGTACCACAGCTTGGATCGCAAATCACATCATCAGCTTTAGGCTCCATCAGTTCTACCATCATTTTAATGATATGACGTGGTGTCCTAAACTGGCCATTTACACCGGCAGTTGCAAGCTTTGAAAGAAGATATTCATACACATCTCCTCTGGCATCAGAATCCTTTAGCTTGTCCATCTGTGTATAAAGTTCATCCATTGCGTCTACAACTTTTGAAAGCATAAGCGGTGTAGGCAGTTTAAAGATTGCATCATCCATATATTTTGAAAATGCACTGTCTTTATTGGCATGTAGATTTTTAATGAACGGAAATACCATTTCCTGCATTACAGAATACATTCTGTCCGCAGGATAATCTCGAAACACAGACCATTTAAGCTGTGTACCATCAATTATTCTTTCTCCAAGTTTTACTTCTTTGGCAAAGACACTTTCATAAGGAAGTCCAAGCATAGCACTTTCCTTTGCATGTATATTATCAGTAACATCCAGATCATGAATAAACATAAGATATGTCATCTGCTCGATGACATCCAAAGGATTTGTAAGTCCTCCGGTCCAAAATATTTCCCATAAACTATCGATTCGATTCTTTAATTCGCCTGTAATCATCTTTTAATTCTCCTTATCCCAATTCCATGTATATTTTGTATAGCGACCGCCACCGATTTTGATTATCTTTCCTCTTTCTTGAAGTTCAATTAGCGCTCTCTGTATTGTAATCTGGCTTATATCAGGGCATTTCTTCATAATTTCAGCTTTGGTAATTGTGCCAATTGTCTGCTTTATTATTTCACCTATCCGATCAGACTTTGTCAGACCTGCCGTTGTCAACAATTTTACTCTTGAAGAAAATTCTCTATAAGATGCCACCACAATTCCAAGCACATAGGAAACGAAGGGGATGTAATTATTTTCTTCTTCATGCCATCCTGCAGAACTTGCTTGTAATGTCTCGTAATAAGTTTCTTTCGTCGACTCAATCATCTTTTCTATACTGATATACTTTCCAACTATATAACCACTACGATAAAGCAACAGAAGTGTGAGCAATCGGCTCATTCTTCCATTTCCATCGTTAAAAGGATGAATACACAAAAAATCCAAGACAAACATAGGAATCACAATTAACGGATCTATTGTTTCATCACGAATCACTTCATCAAACGCATCGCAAAGTTTATCAATTGCGCCCGGTGTTTCCCATGCCGGAACGGGCACAAATCTAACTTTTCTATTTCCTGCATTATCTATCTCTGCAATAACATTATCCGTTGTCTTAAAATATCCGCCGGTTCCCGGTCCCATAAATCGATATAAATCTCTATGCAGTTGAAGAATAATTCCCGGCTTTATCTGTATATAATCATAATTATCATGAATTGTATTGAGCACATCTCTATACCCTGCAATTTCTTGTTCGGCACGGTTCTTTGGTGTCGTCTTATCCATCACCAATTTTTTCAATCGTTCATCCGAAGTGAAAATACCCTCAATTCTATTAGAAGCCTCTGTGCTCTGAATTTTTGCAATTTCCATAAGCTCAGTCAATTCATCCGCATGAGCCTCAATAAACAGATTTTGTTCGCCTTTGAATTCATGAATAGTGGTCAGCATTCCCACTATCTCCGGAGTAAGCATTTTACTCCATTGATTCGTATAATTAATGATTCTCATTTAGCAACCTCAAGTTTTACAATTATATCTTTATGATACTATTTGACACAATTAAGTATAGTATTCAATAATATCATTGTCAATTTTCAATTTTATCATTTTGTATGATTTTGATAAAATTAAAAGAAAATGATATAATAATATAAATATCTCAGTTGCTATTTCAAATCCATATTATAACTTTTCCGTATGTCTGCACAAAGGATAACTGCTGCACCCGTAAAATTTTCCATTTATGCCATTTCTAATTTTCATTTTTGATTTGCAAAAAGGACATATTTTTTCAGAATAACTCAAATTCGTCACATCTTGAATAACTATTTGTGATACAGAATTCAAATTATTATCAACCGAAAGTAATACTTTTTCTAATTTCCTTTTAATGACTTCCTCGTCAACATTACATTCATTTGTTTCCAAAACCGATACGTGAACAACATCTCCCATCCGATCAACAGAAACAACATCTTGAATGCAAATAAAATCCCCTCTCTTTTTAAACAATTCTATGATTTCTTTTTTTAGTTCTTCCAGATTATATAATTCCCAATTATTGAACCTTAAATTAAAACTAATATTCAAGCGCTGATTTTCTACTATATACATAAAATCTCCTCATCTTGATTTCAGATTGGTAAAACTAGTTTTATCATTACATTTTTGTAGAATAATTGATTTATAGCATTTTTATACCTTCAAGACGTAATATTTCAATAGGTCAAATCAAACAACATATCCTATACCCATTGTACTACCATTTCAACCAAAAGTGTTATTGCTATTTTTACCATTCTTCATCCTCCATCGCATCATCCACACCGGCAGCATAGTCATCATCGCTCCGATAGCGGTCCCAGTCGTAATCATCATCTTCATAAATGGCATTATAGCCATC
>JAQXLK010000138.1 GCA_029012085.1 Clostridiales bacterium | reverse complement strand
TCATTGCCAGACACTGTTGAATTTGAAGTTCACTCATATTTGAAAGAACATTAACTGCTTCCGATATTAATGAAGCTTTTGTATCCTCAGCTTTTCCATGCATAATATACTGTTCTGACACATCCAAAGATGAGACCAGACACTCTAAAGTTTGAACCTTAAACTCACCACCATTTTCAATAGCAGATCACCTACTTATAAAAATCTGAATAAGTAATATGATACTTTTCAAGGTATTTATCCAATATTTCTGTATTAACAAGTACCAGTTGCCCGATTTTATAACACGCCTGTGCTTCCTTGGCTAATTTCTGAAACTTTGTCTTCCCCATGCTATACATCTTTGCCCCATCAGCATATCTGACAAATTTCTTCATATCCTGAAATCTTCCACCATTTACTTTTTCTCCATCCATAATAATCACCTTTCTTGTATTCATCACAACTATAAATGATGTATTTCTCCATAACGCAAAAAAGAGGACATCTTCTAAATTTCTTTAGAAAATGTCCTCTTAGTAGTTCATATTTGATTGAATTTATTTCTTTTCAGATTGTATACTCTTTCATACTGATGTATATGACTATGCCAAAATGCGTCCTAAAATACGTCCTTTGACGCATCCACACCCTTCAAACCCGCATAAATACTAGGTTTATTTATCGAGTGACTTCATCGTCGGGATTAGCTTAGTCCGAATTTTATCATATTTCATCTGATTTTATCAACGTACTTTATTACCTTTGTTTTCTGTGTTCCTGGCTCTTTTGGTTTCGTCTGATTTCATCAGATTATTTTGAAATGGGTTATAAATTGGGTTAAAACAGAAAATAACCCATCTACGGCAATGTGGTCAAATAAATTCCCTCTAACTTTTCTATGTTCCGATTGAGCGCCATAAAATATATACGATTGGCCACAATGTCGGCAGCTCTGATCAGAGGTACCTTGCTAGAATCGCAATTTTTCAATTCTATTCCACCTAAAGTTTCAAATACCGGAGGAAAGAATTTATCATATTGCATATTGTAGGTTCCATTCTTAAGCTCCTGTTCCAAGCCTTCTCTTAATTCATATCTACCATTTGTTGCAGTAGTATGTTCATCAGTAAATACATGAACATTCTCTATGCTATTTTTTTCTATGATTCCCTCGGCAAGCATCTTTTGAAGTGCTTTTTTCAGACCAATTTTATAAACATAGTCCAAATATCTCTGTTTATCTTTTTTGCTCTGAAAAATTCGATCAAGAACTTTCTTTTGATTTACAATCACTCCAAAGCGTATAGCTCCATTCATGGAACGATACAGCTTTCCTTTTTCCTTGTTTGAAATTCTGCAGGCTTTTAGTTCTTCATCTGCAGCATACTTTTGCCCTCTCAATGCCTTTTCTGCCGCTATGTACTTCCTGGCGTAACTATCTTTTTGTTCCTTGCCTAAGAAAATCAAACCACCATATACATAAATCTCATTATGCTCTTTATCAAATACACCCGATTCATCCGAATATATAAATAAATCCATAAAATTCTCCTTAACGTAAAAAACCGCCTAACGGCGGCATCGTGGCCGGTGCCATAACCATGACACTTAAACGTAAATTCGGTTACACGATTATACAGCGTATCACTACCTGCAATGATATTATATGCAATATTTTTGAAAAAGTCAATAACTTTACTTCTTTTTCTCTAGCAATTTTTTCCAAAAAAGCCCCTGGATTTTTTCTTCTCCAGGAGCTTACAGCCTTATGATATTTTAATTTTTCCTTCCAGGTTATCAAACGATTCTCTTTTCTTTGTCTCTGTAGCTTCGGCATATATATTCATTGTGGTACTTATATCCGAATGCCCCATAATTTCTTGAATAATCTTGATATTGCTTTCATTTTCACAGAACCTTGTACAAAATGTATGTCGCAAATTATGAACTGAAAAATGCCGGATGAGCTTCGGCTTGCGGCGCTCTTCATCTGCCTTTTCCCGCTCCCGATCATTGTACTCTGTATATATTCTTTGGATAGCTCTGTTAATGGTCTGAGGGTTATGCACATATCCGTTTCTGTTTCCAAATACAAATCCGCTATATCCATCAATTTCAGCCTGACAAAACCCCTCTACCATCTGGCGTTTTCTTTCTGCAATCAGCGCCTTTCGTACTTCCTGGAGCATTGGGATGGTTCTGCAGCCGGCGCGTGTCTTTGGTGTGGTTATGTGCATTTCGCATTGTCCGTTATCCTGGCGGCGATATATCAAATTGTGATTTATGCTTATTGTATTATTTTCAAAATCACAGTCACACCAACGCAAGCCAATGACTTCTCCCACACGACAGCCGGTCCCCAGGAAAGTTGTAAACAAGGGAAGCCAATGCCTATATACATCTGATTTGCTTATAAAGTTAATAAACGCTTCCTGTTCTTCGATTGTAAGAGCATGGCGCTTTGGCTTTTCCCAACTGTGGCACTTTTTTATTTCAGCCATTACCCCATCCGTTGGATTGTTTCGGATGTAACCATCACGAACGGCCAGGGTAAAAACCGGGTGCAAGATGGTATTTATTATTTCCATGCTATTAGGTTTAAATCCTTTATCCTTTATTAGTGAATGATAAAATGCCTTTATGTCAGAATATCTGATTGTAGTAATTTTCTTTTGTCCTATATCCTCAGAAACATAATTTTTATACATATACAAATAATTTCCTCGGGTTGACTGCTTTAGCTCGTGCTTTCCTTCGATATACCGCTTAAACATATCATTTAATGTCAGTTTCTCGGCTCCTTTTCCGTCAATTCCGTCTCTTGCATCATTTTCTATCTGTTTTTCCTTTTCTCTAAGACTCAGCCCCTCTCTTTTTCCAACAGGCGTTTTGTCCGTAGGAACCAGGCGCCAACTATATACAGCCTGTCTGTTGCCCTTCCGATCAATATATCTGTATCTATAACGACCGTCTGGCATCATATCCTCGCCATCCTTCAAATTACGACCCTTGATATCCTTTCGCTTTTCTGCCATTCAACTGCTCCTTTCTTTCCCTGGTGCCCCCGGAAGAGGCACCATATCACCCAGGGTATGCATCTCTACCCAATCAGTAAACTCTTGGCGGCTGCAAAACCGGCATAAAATCCGGCGTGCATAGCATTCAGCTTCATATCTGCTAATGTATCATAATCTACATGTCCACTCTCAAATTCTTCCACTAATTTCAAAAATACAGCTTCCAGTCTATCATCAAGCTCACTTATCAGCTCCGTATTTCCCTCTGCATAAGAGTCAAATAATACTTCCTTTGGGTTTTCCTTTGATACCTTCATATTCTCTACATCCTTTTTTGTAAGAAGGGCAGCTGTTGTGTTATACTTCCAGCATACCCTTCAATTCCTGTTGTCGGGTTCTTCCCTTGCTAGAATGGCGGTTCTAACAAGGGAATTTTTTAAGCTACTGTAAATCTTCTACTTGTGGTCTGCTTACTAAACTGATTGTAAAGTTCCGGCATAGCAGCCTTTAATGCTTTGCCATCCAGGCGGATACTAACAATCTCTTTCCAACGAATTATAAATGCTCCTGTGTTGTGTTCCTCTTCATTGTTAGCCTCTAATTCAGCCTTAAGTTCTTCTTTGATAGCCTCGGCCTGAGCTTCAAGCTCTTTCTGCTGTGCCTCGATTGCCTGCAGTTTTTTAATTCTGTTATCCATCATTCTATTTGTCATAGGTCATACCCCCTTGTGATATTGTGGTCAAGCCCCGGCAGGCTTTAAACATCTAGTCACTTCCCGGACCTCTCACTCTCTCTTATCCTGCTTCCCGGTGTTATGTAGCGTTCTTGGTTTCCCTTTCGGTACTTTCGTCCGCTTTCGCTTGACCTTTATTTATGTGTTCCCTTGAACTGATTATATAATAACCCATTTTGGGTTATTTGTCAACCATTTTATAATATGTTTTTTATTATTTTTAATTCTTTTTGTTTGACTTATAACCTTTTAAAGGTTATTATAATAATATCAAATTGCATAAGGGAGGTGTGATTATGTCCGTGGTGTATAAAGATAACGAGCAGATTGCTATTGAAATCAAGAAACTCATGCTCGATTCTAAGGTTACTCAAAGAGAGATTGCCGCCAAATTAGAAATGAAGCCCCAAGGGCTTACTAAATTACTTTCAAAGAAAAATTTCGGTTTTGAGGATGCTGATAAACTACTTTCAGCTATGGGGTACCACCTTGTAATTGGCTTTGAAAAAGCTGAATAACCAAGCTATAGTATTACCATTTGGTAATTCTGTGTAAGATTTCTAGTAAGATTTCTTTACCAGAGATAGAGATAGATATAGAGAAAGATATAGATATAATATATATGCTCTGTTCATACCAACTTTATTAAAACCTTGACTTTGAAAAGAGAATGAAATATGTTTTCTATGGCATATAATATTTGTTCCTTATTGATTCAACATAACCAAACCGCTTCACTTCAATTTTCTATGTGAGGCGGTTTTTCATACCTTAAAAACTCGCTGTAGCCTCTAGGAGCGTTTTTATATTCTCCCATAGGTAAATTATCCACTTTGATTAAATCGAGGCAATTTCAAGCTATTTTCTATCTCCAATATGTCTGTGGCTTTATTCCTTCCACCCCCAGCAGATAAATCATAAAATCATCAAAAACCTTATTTATGTATTTCTGACATATTGATATATCTATATTCAGTTTTTTACATATCTCTTTTACTTCCAATGGTTTGCTAATGATATACCGCAGTACAAAGGCATTATGCTGCAGTTTCATTTCATTCCCGGAAACCTTCGCTTCTGCCTGGTGGAATTTCAACAGCAGATCAGCTAATCGCTTTCCTGCGCCATACATATCCAGCTGGTTATAATTTATATACAACTGTTCAACCGCTGCTCTCATAACCATATAATTATCTATTTGCACTTGTTTCCTCTCCGCTTTTTTGCTCTCCATTGCTTCTATGATTATTTCAGCTTGTTCGTCGGTAATTTTATCAATCAGTTCTGTTACTAATTCCCATTCTTTCTTTGTCATACTAAAAACGCCTTTTCACTCTCTGTCATATTCAACTGTACCGCAACCTGCTCTTTGTCAATTTCCTTCCTGGCAATATACTCCGGAAGAAAACTCATCAATTCTTCCCTATATTCGCCCTGTCTGATTGTTTTAAATGCATCCTGCAGCTGTTGATGAATATATTGTCTTGAACATCCATTAATCTCAGCAATTCTCTTGGTTCCTAACCCCTGCCAATATTTTTCCACTATCAACAATCTTTGATTTCCCGGAAGAGTTTCAATGGCAGCAGTTAACACATTATGTAACTCTTTTAAATATATACATTCCATGGCCTGTTCTTCCGTTTTTTCCGTAGCTTCTACCATGTCGAGCAATGTACTAGCTTTATTACCGTCTGTATTCAACTCCATATCTGAACTATTAACCTGCAATTTTTCGATTGCTTTTTGCGTATTCTTAAACGCCTCTTCATGCATACCTGTTTTTTCCATAATCGCCTTATCCGTTACCATTTTCCCCGATACTTCTAGGTCTTTTTCGGCTCTTTTATAGGCAATTATTCTATTTCTCATATATTCCGGTATGCGAATCATATAACAGTTATCGAAGTATCGATATACATTTTTTCTAATTCTGTTTATCAAATAATTTGAAAACTTCATACCACGGTCAGGATCATAATAACGGACCGCTTCCAGGAATCCAATAAATGCCTGCTGGCTCATATCTTCCATATCCTGTTTTGACACAAACCCAAAATGTTTTTTCAACGCCCATCTAACAATACCCTGGTTTTGCTTCCACAATGTCTCTATATCTTCCCGGTTGCCCTCTTGTATGTTTTTTACGAGCTGCTCATTCATAGAAAAATCAGCAAAACGCTCCGGAATGCCTGCAGATTTATCCTTTACTTCCGCTGTTATGTTTTGCTGATTATCTTTCATTGTCACAAATCCCCCTATTGATTTAAAAATTCATCAAGGGACTGCTGCCCTGGATGTTGTCCCAGGGCTTCCCTTGCTGATTTTAATGCAACAAATGTATTGCACGCCCTGGCTTTCAATATTGCTACAAATTCCTCTATTTCTGCTCTATCTGCAGGCAAATAGTAGCCGCCTGTCGTACTGCTGCATATCACTTGACCCTCTGCCCTGGCTTTTGCAATATCAGCCTGCAGTGCTCTTGTACTCTTAAACATCAGTTTATTTGCAAGGTACTTAGCCGGTATTGCATTTTTCTTACCTGTGGGAAGTATATGTGTGTAATCTAATGCCATCCTTTTGCTCCTTTCTGTTTTGGTGCATTCCTATTTTGGAACAGTTCCGTGTATAATGCTCATTGCTTCCTGGGTTATCTGTGCAACGAATTTCATAGCTTCCTCTTTTGTCACAAAGGAAATATTTTCATCAAAAAAATGTCCGTCCACTTTTCCCACAGTACAGGTGTAAAATTGCCCTTGTGGTGTCACACAAAGATATACCGGATTATCTACCTGCAGGTTTGCACAAATCACAACTCCGTTATTCATTATCTTCCTGGCTCCTTCCGTTATCCGGTAAGTATATTTGTACTTCCGTGTTATTATCCACAAACTCATTACCGCCGCCCCAATAATCGGGTTTTCGATTCTTCAGCCAAAAAATCTGAGCTGTTGTATCTCCTGGTACATGCTTATGTATTACTGTCCTTTTAGTAACTCCATTTTTTGTCTCTTCTTTCACTTCATCATAATCGTACCCTTTTGCTCTTTTAAACAATGCGTTTTCAATTTCTCGATCAGCTGCATCCTTCCCTTTTTTTAAGGACTGACAAATCTGACAATACCTTTCTTTCCATCGGTATAGTGTTCTAGCACTTATCCCCATATTTTCCGCTATCTGTTCATCAGTTAAGCCATCCCTGGCCCAGCCTTCCAAAATAACGAGTCTTTCCTGGTCAAGCCATTCTTCTGCTTTAGGCTTTGCCATGACAACCGCCCCCTTTACAGTAATTCGCTACGATTATGAAAAATAATTCTGTAAAGTAGTCCGTTTTCATCCGGAGCCATAAGAAGAGTATCTTCTCGTGTAGCACCTGCCGTTATAATTTGATTATTTTTTGTTATATCCTCTCGTGATCCGTTCTCTCTTGCGATACTCTGCAGATTATATCTAACCGCTTTCAGTTCCTTTGTGAGATAATCTAACTCCTTGCAGGCACTGTGATACAAAGAAGCTGCTGCCTTTACAATTTCAAGACGTACATACCACTCATATTTATAAATATCCGCTATATTCCTCCACTCCTGCGAAATGGTACCAATCGGGAATGTCTCTCTATTCATTGCATTATCAAGAATAGGCTGCATATAGTCCCTTTTCTTCTTTGCATCTTCCAGGCTATCCCCATATTCAGTAATTTGCTCAATGTCTCCTGCCGCCTTTGCATCTTCAAGCGCTACGGCTATCCTCTCAATTTCACTATCAGCTTCCTTTATCTGCTCCATAACCGTTGAAACATTCTCAGCCGTTTCCTGGATATATTTATTTAAACCATCAGTAAATTGGTCCATCGTTGGAAATTCCATACTTTTCAGTTCTTCACACTCATGTAACAATTCTAACTTTTCAAGCGCTTCTCCTAATCGGTCAGCGGTCACAAGTCTACTATCAGCACTATTCATATCCACATTATCTTGTAAAGCCTTTTCTACCAACTCGAATGCAAGCAATTTAGCACTTGCTAATTTGCCTTTAGGCGCATCCTGTTCCTGGCACAGTTCCAGCGCCTCTCTGAAATACTTAATATCTCTATTAAGCTTTCTAATTGTTTTTTCAATTATTACAGCCTCTTCCGGTGTTGCGTTGCACAACTTTTCCTCTTCCTGGCGTAACTGCTGCATAGATTCCTCAATAACTCTTTGAATACTTTCCGTATTATTCATAATCCTTTTCCTTCTTTCTACCCTCACAGACACGTGTTCACGCAGGGAACACAAGAGAGTTTATTTTTATATTATTTTAGTTTTATATACTTTTAATTTGATACCCAATTTTCGGTGTTTGGTATTGCACAAATTTTGGGTGTTTGATATTACCCAATTTTCGGTGTTTGCACTCATCATCCAAAATGTGAATACCCCCAAATACCCAAATTTTGTGTATTTGCCTATATCTTCAAATAATAGTGTGTCGGGTGTGTCTCGCTATATCCTCGCTTTGTCTGAAAAGCTTCTGCACGAATTACCACTAACTCCGGATGCTGTTTTAATTCGTCCTTATACTTACGCAATGTGTTGTAACTCATACCTGCATCCCTGGCAAGGTCCCGATCTGTTCTATAAAATCCCTCTTCTCCATTGCCCTGGCAAAAATCATGTTCGAGCCGGCACAAAGTAATTAGGAGCCACACAGCACCTTGCGATAGGTAATTATTTCCCCCTTTCTCTGCAGAATCCATTGAGTAATTTCGGAACAAACTGCGAGGTACCGTGAAAAAATCTCCCTCACGATATTTCATTACTCGCTTACACGATCCAGGTATTGCTGCACTTTGCTGACATTCCACAATACCCTGCGCCCTACTTGTATTCTTGCCCCGGCAGCAGTTCCAATTTCTACAGCTGTTTTTCTCCCGGATGAAAGCATGGCCTGCAATCCTGCCGTATCAACAGTTCTTTTTTTCGCTGTACTCTCGACTTTGTTTGTAGCATTCATTCTTCTATACTCCTTTCTTTTTCGTGTTTCTTCGTCTAGTTTTCTGTTGCTTTCCATAATATAACATGATAAAATGTTATTGTAAGCCACCATAAAACATAATATTTTTTATAAAAAGAAGGTGTATAATGTTATATTCATGGCACATTATAGGGGGAGAGAATTAGAAAAAACAGAAAAGAAAAGAGATTAAGCCAGGAGCAGCTTGCGGAATACCTGGAGCAGATAACAGCTAATCCAATCAAACGCCAAACGGTAGCGGGATGGGAGAATGGTAAACCTATCAAGAAAATTGAACAACTTACAGCACTGTGCGAGATTTTCGATTGTGATATGTCATATTTGTTATGTGAATGTGACACTAAGCATATCAGAACACAAGATATAAGTTCTTCTACCGGGTTATCTGAAAAAGCTATCGACACACTAATTTCTCTTAGAAAAATAGATTCCAAACTTACAAGTACTATCTCAAAGATCCTGGAAGACAAAAATCTATTGTATCGAATACACGATTGTTGCTCTGCAGACTACAGCAATTCGGATTTTGAAACATCGTATAATGAGTTATTTTCAAGCACCGAAAGACATGTTATCCTCTCGCCGGATAAATTGGAGCAAGTTAATCTTATGATGCTATATAATTCCTTGCGTGATTTTGTAAATGATTGTAGAAATGCAACTATAGAAAAAAATACAAATTCAGATGTTTAATCATAAAGAAAGCGCCAGGCAGCAGGTCAATAATTCCTGTGTCTGACGCTCATTTTTATTTGAAATGGGTTAAAATTGGTTTATTTTCGATTTTTTATTCTTTAAAAAACCTCGATAAACCGCATAAAATCAACGTTTTTACTTATCCAATGACTTCATCGTCGGGATGTGAACGGGCGTTCTGCACCTTTTACTGCAAATACCAGCAAACACTAGTATTTAAGCCATTTCGTGTTCTGCACATTTCTGCACATAATTCCCTTCAACAAGCCCAAATTGTAGTAAGATTGTAGTAAACCATCACTTTTGTAGTAAAAATCCTACAACGAGCTTGATCCTGACAAATAAAGTCTTTTCTTCTGAGAATAGTACATCAAACTGTAGTTGAATCCATCCAACAAATACTCTACCAAAAAACTATTTCAATACCACTCCATGATTTGTTAAAAAACATCTAAATCACTAGCGAGTTTTGTAATAGCAGTTTGTTTAGTTGCTTCCGTCACATCCGCATAGATATCCAAAGTGGTCTGAATGTCCTTATGACCCATGATGACCTGTATCGTC
>JAQXLK010000137.1 GCA_029012085.1 Clostridiales bacterium | reverse complement strand
GGTATCAATCATAAACTGTGTCGTATTCACATCCAGCATTCTCAATTCTTCCGAAAACATCTCCATCACCTTCTCTGTATTCAGACAAAGCCGGTACACATCTTCATACAGCAGCTTGAATTCCGGATATGCTGTAATCAGTTCCACAATATACTCCGGTTCATCTGCACAGAAGAATGTCAGCCACGCTTCAAGCTTACCTGTTACTCCTTTATTTTGCAATGTTTCCTTAAAGATGTCAAGGGAAATAAAGGTATCCTGCGATTAATATGCCCGTCCAAAATAAACCATCTTCTTAGCCGTTTTTCCACAGTGAACACATACATTGCCCAATGTCTCCTGTGCAAATGGCATACAGCGTGTAGATGCTCCGGTCTCTTCCTTAATTGCCTCTTCACACTCTGTTTCACCACACCACATAGCCTTAATAAAGCCCTGCTTGTTCTCGATAATATCTGTAAACTCATCCCATGTAGTTGCAGCATGAGTATTTGCTTCCCGGTGTGCCAATGCCTTATTGTACATATCCTTCTGGATTGTCTCTAACAATTCGCCAACCTTTGCATCGATTTCATCTAAGGAAACCTCCAACTTCTCTCCGGTATCACGACGTACAATCAATGCCTTGTTTGCCTCGATATCTCTTGGTCCAATCTCAACACGAAGTGGAATTCCACGCATCTCCTGCTCTGAGAACTTCCATCCCGGACTCTTATCTGAATCATCCACCTTTACGCGGTAATTTGATAATGTCTCCTTAAGCTCGCTAGCCTTTTCCAATACGCCTTCCTTCTTCTGCATAATTGGAACAATCATAACCTGGGTAGGTGCTACCTTTGGAGGCAGTACCAGACCGGAATTATCGCCGTGTACCATGATAATCGCACCAATCAATCTAGTGGTCATACCCCATGATGTCTGATGTACATACTCTAACTTATTATCCTTACCCGTATACTGAATTCCAAATGCTTTTGCAAATCCATCACCAAAGTTGTGGCTGGTTCCGGACTGTAATGCCTTTCCATCATGCATTAAGGCTTCAATGGTATAAGTTGCCTCTGCACCTGCGAATTTCTCTTTCTCGGTCTTACGTCCACGAACAACCGGAATTGCAAGAACCTCCTCACAGAAATCTGCATAGAGATTCAACATCTGGATGGTTCTTTCTTCTGCTTCCTCAGCCGTAGCATGTGCGGTATGTCCCTCCTGCCATAAGAACTCTCTCGAACGAAGAAATGGTCTTGTCTCCTTTTCCCAACGTACAACGGAACACCACTGATTATATACCTTTGGCAAATCCCTGTAAGATTCGATTTCATTTTTATAAAAATCACAGAACAAAGTCTCAGAAGTCGGTCTTACACAAAGTCTTTCCTGTAATTCATTCAATCCGCCATGGGTTACCCATGCAACCTCTGGTGCAAATCCTTCCACATGATCCTTTTCCTTCTGCAGAAGACTTTCCGGAATGAACATTGGAAGATACACGTTCTCAACTCCTGTTGCCTTAAAACGTTCATCTAACTGCTTCTGAATCAACTCCCAGATTGCATAGCCTGCCGGCTTGATTACCATACATCCCTTTACACTTGTATAATCAATCAAATCTGCCTTTAACACAACGTCGGTATACCATTGTGCAAAGTCGTCCTCCATAGAGGTAATCTGTTCTACTAACTTCTTGTCCTTTGCCATCTTAGTTCTCCTTAACCTATATCCTTATTCTGATATTTCCGAAAAATGCTCAGTTAAAGATATTATAGCCTTATTTTATTCGGTGTGCAAGTAATATCGCATTTGAAACCATGAATTATCCCCTCCAACATTGTAAAAAAGTAGACACACCAGATAACTTAATATCCAATATGCCTATTATCATTCATCATAATTCATATGTACTTCTCTTAATGCCAGATACATTGCCCTATATTCTGAATCAATACAATGTAACGGTTGCATATTAATTTCCATGGCATTAAATCCATTTGCATTATAAAATTTTTCTGCTTCCGGAAGGGAATGTAAGAATAATGCCTTAAATCCTATTACTTCATTCAACAAGGAATATGCAAAATCTATAATACTCCGCATTATCCATGCCGAAATTGGCAAATCTTCCCCATCATATTCAAAAAACACATCTTGATATTTCTCATCTACAGCAAACATTTTTATCTCTATGGCCGAAATACCACATATCTCTGTATCAAACTCTTTCCCTGTTGCTTTTGCCTCCTCTTCATCAAGCCGTATCCTATCTTCATATGGTATTGCGGTTGCAGCTAATGTATAATATGAAACTACATCTCTTCCTATTTCATTATTATCGTTATCATACATCACATTCCATACAACATATGTTACACCATCACCAGCATTTTTATATTCAACTGCTTCTTCCTCCATAAACTCATTAAAGTTTTCGTAACCTTCTCCTGCATTAAAGAGTTTCATTTTAGTTAAAAAATCCTGATGTGACTGCTCCAAAGACATTACATCAGGATTAAAATATGCTATATGTTTGTAATCTTTTTTATTTTCTTTTGCCAAATAACTTACCAGCTTTCTTACACGAATCCAAAAATTCCTTTGTTACTTTGTTTTCATTAAATTCACGCACAAATTCTTGGGATTCTTGTTTCTTTACAACAGCTATTCTATTAATTGGTTTTGCTAATACAGCCATATTCTTTCCCTCCTTTTTGTCCGTAGAATGATTCACCCTCTCATTCTCAATCATATTACATTACCTCAGTCATTTTCAAGACTGAGGATACAAAAAATCAACAGAACCTATCTGTTTTATTTCTGTCTATATCGTAGCACATCCCCAGTCTAAAATCAATCATTTCTTACAGATATGATATATTATGCCAACTTTATCATAATTATGAATATTTGCTTCTATTTCATCTTTTATTGCTTTGCTACTTTTCACTCCTCCAAAACTTCCACACACCTTTTTACCCCTTTCTTCTCCTGATGTTTTACATTATTTTGCGCCGCCTGCGCCTTCTCGAACTGTTCATACTCAGGTAGATAATAAATGTTCCAGAAAACATCTTTTTCCAGATTATACCGAAAACTATATGCGTCTCCATTTTCCAGTATAAAGAAATATTGTATGTTACCTGTAGGAAGTATGTTATCCTCTGTAATCTGATACTCACAGGTAGTCTTAACAAATTTTATGTCCAAGCCAAATATTTCCACGAATTTTTGTTTTGCAATTTCATATTTCTCCCTTACAACATTTCTGTCAAAAGAAGCGCTTTGCTGATAGTAAGAATTTACTACGTCCATCTCTTCATTTTCATAAAATGTAATATCCTGCAGATTTTCTGTGGCAGCATTCATAGTAACCATATAATGTTCTCCCTGACTCGTACCAAAATCTACACCATATGCATTTTCTACATAATCATTATCTCCCGGAATATATTCCACACTTATTTTTGTATCATCCGGGTTTATCTGAAATGCTGAATGAATAAATTTCTTTCCCTTTTCAATTGCTTTTTCCTCTGTCATTTCATCGGAAAGGGGCTGTACATCTTCGTCTGCCTTCTGCTTCGCCTTATAATCCTTCGTTTGACTGCTTTCCTGTAAAGCATAGTCTGCTTTATGATAGTAATCTATTATTTCCAGTAATTCTTCATCCGACAACTCTCGTGCAGGCAGATAAAATATTCTGTTCTTCGAATCATACAAAAGGTGCTCAACCTCTTTGTCAGAAATTCCATCTATTTTCTCCAATTCTGAATTTGGAACCTTTCCGGAATCTTCATATTGTTTCAACAAATCATGATATCTTTCATTCTCTTCTTCCGTAAAATCTCTTGAATAAACAATAGCTTCCTCTCCGACAGAATTCTGCTCTTCTTCATATATTTCTTTCTTCTCCGCATCTGTCATCTGCATCATTCTTTCCTGCACATAATCTACCGCGGCTTTTACAGGAACAGACAAAACCACACACACCAAAAGTGCACATATTCCCACTAAAACCTTATTCCTTTTCCAGTTTGTATAGCAGACATTCTGCTCCTCTTCCATTTGTTTGATGATTGCATTCATTTTCTGTTCATACTCTTTTCTTACCGGAAGTTTTTCTTTTTTTATAATTTTTCTAATCTTATAATTCGTCAACATATCCATTAGACCTCCTGACTATAATCTTCTAAAAATGATTTTAATTTTCGCTTTGCCCTCGAAAGACGTGATTTCACAGTTCCCTCTGGAATCCCCAGCATTTTTGCAATTTCTTTTCCCCGAAACCCTTCAAAATAGAATAATATAATCACCTCTCTAAATTCCGGCTCTAACTGATAAATAAACTGATATAATTCCGACATATCTTCTCTTCTGTCTTCATCCGTATCCGCAACTGTTGTTTCTACTATATCGAAATCTACATATTGTAATTGTTTTTGTTTTCTAAGAACATCCTTACATTCATTTACCAAAATGCCATAGAACCATGATTTCATTTTTCCTATTCCCCGCAATTGGGGTAAATGCTGATATGCCTTTAACACTGCGTTACTGACCGCATCCTCTGCATCCTCCCAGTTTAGTAAAAATGAATATGACATTCTCAAAAAAGCGGATTTATTATCATTCAGCATTTCTATAAAAGCTTTTATCAAATATTTCTTCAAGACTGAAACCTCCCGTGGCAAACTATGAGAAACGTAACTTGATTGTTCCTCAAGTTTTCGCAACAACTGCGAAATATCTGCAGGCAGACACTTCGCTCATTGTTTTGCGTATATAAAGTCGACTCACATATAAGACGAAAAATAATATGAAAAAGTTCCCATTTAATTAAAAAAATGAGTTCAAAACCCAACTTTCGTCGTCTGTTTTGAACTCATTTTATCACTAAATATTCAAGAACGCCTCTGCGTTCTTGTTTCGAAATGCCGTCAGCTTTGCTGACATTCTCATCTGCGCACTCCTGCAATCCGCCAGAGACTTTATCTTACACATCCTTCCGGTTAAACACCAGCACCGCCACCACAAGCTGCACCACAGTAAGTCCCGCTGCCACCACCAAAGCAGCCGTATAATCACCAGCTTCTCCGGCACCTGACAAAAGACCGGACGCCCCCATCAGATAAGTTGGAAGGTATTCCTTTAAATCCGGCAGCATACTTAAAAGATACAGTACAAAGAACACTCCGCCGGTTCCCACTGTCACCGCTGAGCCTGCTGAAAAAAGTGTAGACATCAGCATCATAAGTGCGATAAGCCACACACCCAGCATATACACGCAAAATGCTGCAAATCCCACATCCTCTGCAATACTGTTATCCCAGAAATATTCATTATATGCGTATGTAATTCCATAACACATCCAGTAGCCAAAACTCCACAGCAAGAACAGGACAACACTCTTTGACATGACAATCTTCCAACGGGAAAGACCTTTTGTAATCATATTAATCAATGTTCCCTTCTGATATTCCACTGCCAGAATGCCGCTGAACATCAATAAAAATACAATGAGTGCCATGGGAACATTTTTATAAAACTGCACCCAGGAGGTAAGGGCATCCACCTTCGCCTCTGTTACAATAAGCCCGGAGTCCTCCAAACTTTCCGAAAGCGCCTCCATCATCCAAGGGGTTAATTTTGCAATGGCAGGATTCATAACACCGAAAATGATAAATAACACGGTAAGTATGACAAACTTACCGGTGCGCAGCACCTCCATCCATTCTTTTTTTGTAAATGCTATAAGCTGTGTCATCTGCCTACCACCTCCATAAACAAGTCCTCCAGATTTGGTTCTAACATCTCCATCCTCTGCACGAGAATATGATTTTCTACTAAAATCCGCATCATTTCCATCATATCCTGCTCTGTTTTCTTCTCATAAAGAAGCTTTAAAGCGTTCTCCCGGCTTCCGCCTGCGTACAGGGACTGAAAATGCTCAGCATCCTCCGGCTTACAAAATTCGATTTCTAATCCGGTTCCACCCCGGACACCCTTTACCTCTTCTAGCGTTCCCTGCAATGCAATCTCCCCATTATGAAGAAATGCAATTTTATCACAGATTCGCTCCACATCCGATAAAATATGGGTGGAAAATATAACCGTCGTTTCCTTTTTCACCGCCGACAAAATCTCTAAGATCTCTTTTCTTCCCACCGGGTCTAATGCGGAAGTCGGCTCGTCACAGATTAACAGCCTCGGTCTGTTTAACAATGCCTGGGCAATTCCCAAACGCTGCTTCATACCTCTGGAAAATCCGTGAATCCGTTTATTTGCCTCCGAAAGACCTACCATTTCCAAAAGCTCTTCCGTCCTCTTGGCACTGTCTGCCTTTGACAATCCTGTAATGCTGCCACATAACATCAGATATTCCTTTGGTGTCATAAATTCATAAAATTCTGGCACATCCGGCAGATATCCAATATAACGGTTCGTCTCATTCTGCCCATAACGAACCTTCGTTTCATTGACGGTAATTTCACCGCCATCCATATGTAGTAACCCTAGTATCATCTTCATGGTTGTGGTTTTACCGGCACCATTTTGTCCGATAAATCCAAACACCGTACTCTCCGGCACCGAAAAACTGATATCCTTCACAATCTGTCTTTCGCCAAAGGATTTGGATACATGGGATAATTTAAGCATATCCATTACGCATCCTCTTTTCCTAAAATAAAGTAAAGTATCGGTCCAACATAATTCATTCCCACAATGGTCACAATTAACCAAAGTGCACGATTACCTCTCTTATAGGTCTTGTGGGTCAAAATATGCCACAAGGTATAACCAAGCAATCCAAACTCTAAAATAATAAGTGGTATTAAAAATGGTAAAAACTCCGTTAACTGACTAAATTCAACCTGCATAATCATTCTCCTCTCTTTTTCTACTATCATATCTTCCTGCTTTTGGAGATAAGTTCTTCTTTCATCTCAATAAATTCTTTTTCATCCTCTAAGCTGGCAAATACAGGATTCTCCAATCCCTGAATGGCACTGTCCCAGATTACCTTCTTATCCCGTGGCAGGTTGCCACTAAGCTCTAATTCCTGAATCCATGTATCCAGCCTTGTAAAATAAGAATCTCCGTGCAAGAAAGGCGCTTCTCCTGATAAAAGAATCTCTATCGCTTTCACAAACTGTCTCAGATACTCTAAGGCTTTCTTCTTATTTCCATGTGAACAGTACACAATGACCACCTGATACCAGAACAGTGCGATACTATTACCATGTAAATGTACTAAATCATAAGCTTTTGCAACCATCTCCACCCGTTGAATGGTTTCCTCACAAACCGCCAAATTATCACTATGAATCGTAATATATTCCTTTGACCACCCGACTAAACTGATCACTTCATTATACATGTTAATCTGGGTAAAGCTGTCTGCTTTTTCCAGCTCTCCGGCAAGCTGATATGCCTGAACCAGAACACCACCACTCTGCTTTGTTGCACTAACCGGATTCGTAATTTCTTCCAGTGACTCCATTACTTCCGGAACCTTCCCAAGCTGTAATAAAATCATAGCACGAATCACCACCGTTTCATTACATAAGCTGATTTCTTTGCAGGCTGCTAATATGTGGTCACACAAACGCAGACCATGTTCCAATATCTCCTGCTGCCGTTCTGTGTCACCTGCCAGCATAAAATGATTCAGATATAATAAAGTTAACTGAAACAAAAATGGATAACAGCTATAGTACTCTTTTTCCAACTTTTCCACTCTTTTTATCACTTCTTCAAAAGGCTCCTTAGCAAAAGCCGCCGCCAGCTCCATATAAATCTTTTCCATCTGTTCCTTACTAAGCTGTGGCTCATATCCCAGCAATTCATCTATTGTCACATCAAAAAATGCTGCCAGCTGCGGAAGCAGCAAAATATCCGGCATACTCTGCTTTGTCTCCCATTTCGAAACCGATGCCTTTGTCACACCAACAAAATCCGCCAACTGCTCCTGCGTAATCTTCTTATCATGACGTAACCGTATAATATTTTCCGCTAAATTCAACGCATTCATAAAAAACCTCCTCTTAGTTTATCATAACCAAAAGGAGGTTTTCATTCAATGGATTAAAACGATATTTCACGATAAAAAATCAACCACCAAGAAACTTTGTTCCCTTACACATCTTTTCTACCTCACTTCAAATTGTAAAAAAGTAAACTGTTCAGTAACGCAAAAAAACATCTATTCCAAAATTTAATCCACGCGCACATGATCAAGCATTGCCTTAATCAGCCGCTCTGCCTCATCATCATCATAACTGATAAGATCCTCTATCACTTTTTCAAGAGTAAACGTAATATTTTCCGGCAGAACATACTTTTTCAACTCTTTACATTTCTCTAATGCATCCTTCGTAGAGAAATTCTCCAAATCCTCCAGAATATAAAGCAGCTTCGCATTTAATTCCCTGTTATTAATGGTGAGACCAGAATTCTGGTTCTCAATTCCCATCTTTTTCTCCAGCATTTTTATAACCCGGATAATTACACCTCCGGCAGCCTGCAGCTCATCTCTTTCTATCTTAAGTCTCGCATTCCGCATTCTGCCTGTTACTTCATCATCAATCTGATACTTTAATACCTCATCCGTTTTAATAAGTGCCTGTTTTCCTCTGCCAAGTGTTATATCCTTAAGAACAGCCTTAACACTGGCAAGAAGCTCCATATCTTCAATTGGCAGGATTCCCATTCGCTTAAACACTCTGTCAATCCGGCTTGTCAAATCTTCCACATCAAATGGTTTCGTAATATAATCCATAATACCAAGCTTAGAACCTTCAATGACGGTATCCTTATCCTTCATGGCCGTCAGAAAAATAACGGGCACTGTAATTCCATTTTCCATATTTCGAATTTCCCGCAGAGTCTCTACACCGTCCATTACCGGCATCTGAACATCCAAAAGAATTAAATCCACCTTTTCGCAATATAGATACTTTATTGCTCTCCTTCCTGAAATCATCGGTATCACTTCATATTTGTCTTTTAGCTCCTGCTCTAAGGTTGCCAAATTAACCGTATTATCATCGATTGCAAGTATTCTCATCTTCTTCAATGAATTCACCTCCTATAATTTTTGAATCAATTCCCGAAGTGCATCCTCCGCCTTATCATCTTCATACATCTTGAGCAATATCTGTATCTGTTCTAATTCCTCTTTTACTTTTTCCGGAACTGCACATTCTAGTAACTCCTGTATAATTTTTGCCGCTTCCTTTGACCGAAATCTTTCCAATTCGAATAATGCCTTCCGAATCTGCTCTGCCATAGTTTCTTCTTCAATCGGCTTAAGTCCCACGGCTCTCTTCTCATCGAACAAACCATACTGTTTCTTCTTCAATACCCCTTCAATCTCTTTTAGCAGATTTCCATAAGCACTTAACAATCCACTATACTCCTGCAAAACCTGTTCAATCCGCCCCTCTTTTACTGCCATTTCCTGCGATTTTGCCAGTTCAGACAATGTTTCCGCTCCAATATTCGCTGCCGCACTCTTTAATGCATGGGCTTCTATCCCATATTCTTTATAATTTTCATCTGACACAAGCTTTTCCATGTAACTGCATTTATTTGTTCCATCCAGATAAAACAGATTTAACAGCTCCAAATAATCTTCTATACCACCATTTCTACGGCTTATTGCATCCCTGACATTCACTCCATTCATAAATATTTCCGCCATTTCATCTTCGGAAACTTTATTCTCTTCTACCTGGGCATCAAGATACTTCTTACGCTTCTCCGGAATCCATTTATTTAGAATCTCATGAAGCTGTATTCGTTCAAATGGTTTCGATAGAAAATCCTGAAATCCATTTCCCAAATACATCTCTCTTGCACCTTCTATGGCATTGGCTGTCAATGCGACAATAATTGCCGTTCTTCCATTCTCTCCACACTCAGATCGAATGATACGGGTAGTCTCAATTCCATCCATCTCCGGCATCATATGATCCATAAATATCATATTGTATCTGTTATTTTTCACCAGTTCAATTGCTTTACTTCCACTATCTACATCATCAACAATAAATCCATAAGATTCTATCATTGCAATGGCTACCTTCCGGTTAATCACGTTATCATCTACTACTAAAACTCTGTAGTCATCACAGGTAAACATTCGGGTATCTGTCTGTTGAATAGACTCCCTTGTGACAGGCATTTCCCGAATCGTCTTTTTATCTACTACCTTCTGGGTAATCTGAATCGTAAACCTCGTACCCTTTCCGTACTCACTCTCTACAGAAATGTCTCCATTCATCAATTGTACCAGCCGTTTTGTAATCGCAAGACCAAGTCCTGTTCCTTCCGTCTTACGGTTTTTACTCATATCCAGCTGACGGAACACCTCAAATATGGATTCCAAATCCTCCTTCTTAATTCCGATTCCTGTATCCACAATCTCAAAGGAAAGCTTGATATGCTCATCATCCATATAAGCCCCATATACCTTCATACTGACATAACCGGTTTTTGTAAACTTAATGGCATTATTTAAAACATTAATCAAAATCTGCCGGATTCTTCCTTCATCACCATATAAAACATACGGAATATCCTCCGCTAAATCCAGCTTCATCTGCAGTCCCTTTTGGGCCGCTGCAATCTTTACCAGATTGACGGTATCCTGAATTAAAATCTGTAAATAGTAATCGTCTTCCACCAATTCCATCTTACCTGCTTCCACCTTGGATAAATCCAAAATGTCATTAATGATGGACAGCAGATTCAGTGCCGCTGACTTAATATTACATGCATAATCATACATTTTTCTTCCGCGGCTCTCCTCAATCAGCAATTCGCTCATACCCACCACAGCATTCATCGGTGTCCGAATCTCATGGGACATATTCGCAAGAAAATCGGACTTGGCACGGTTCGCGTTTTCTGCCTTTTCCCGCATATACACAATATTTTTTATGTACTCATGAGTCTCTGTAACATCCGAAATCAAAACCGTATACCCACGTTCGTCTCCAAAGTCATCCTTTAAGTTTCGGACATGGCTTTCATAATATCTGGTTCCTATTATAATATCACTTTTATCCGGCAGTTCAAAGATATCTTTTGGAAAACCGGAAAGTTCATCTATTTTCTTATACAAATCAATATCTGAAAACAATTTTTTCGCTGCCTGATTATAACTTAATACAACATGATTCTCATCAATTGTTATCACACAATCATCCAGTGTATTCAATACGGTATTGGCAGCAGCCCTTGTCAGATCAAAGTCCTTCCGGTTCCAAATAAGAAGTACCATCAGGCAAAGTGCATATGATGTAAAAAGCGGATTCGGGTCATAGCCTTCCGGAAATAATCTTAATACATATGCCATATAAACAATTAATGCACTTGCGCTGCCTACCACAACCATATACAAATTCTGCTTCTTTTTCACGCTATTCTCATTTTTAATTCCATAGTAAAGCGAATATATTACCTCCAGCCACGGAACCACGATTACAAAAATGGTATACAAGTAAAAACCGGGACCATAAGACAGTACCAGGTGTGGGTATAATCCCGTATCCACAAAATCTATCGATTTATAATAAAACGTATGATATGGTTCTGTCCAAACCATTATAATGACAATAAGGGCAATGGTTAAAAGAATCCGATTCAACCATTTGTTTTCTTTTCTTCCACAATAATACCGTATAAACATCATGTAAAAAATGGTAACTGCGCTCGAACCAATATACTCCACCTTCACCGCCATAAGTGCAGTTTCCTGTGACTTACTAAGCATTTCCAGAATAAATCCTGCATTATGTAAAAACTCTGCCAAAATAAAGAAAAACATTAACTTCTGCCCATATGTAGACTCTCCACCAAACATGGATACCAATGTATAAATAATCAGAACAATTGCAAACAAATGCAATGCTGTTAATACTTCAAACATCTCTCCTCACCCCCTCTTTACTGCTTTTCTATCAATTCTTTTAATTTTTCTTCCGCTTTATCGTCTTCATACATTTCAAGTAAATTCTTTATCTGCTCTATTTCCTCTCTGACATCCTCCGGCAATTCATATCCTAACAGCTGCAAAATACCTGCTGCCGCCTCCTTCGACTTAAAACGTTCCAGTTTATCCAAAATACTCTTAATCTGTTCCATCATAAATGTATCATCAATGGGTTTTAAATTGGAGGTACCCTTATCGGCAAAGTTACCATACTGTCTCTTCTTTAATACCTTCTCAATCTCAGTTAATATCTTCTGATAATCTTCAAAAAGTTTTTCATAACCCTCATTTACAACTTCAAGCTTTCCATCCTTTACAGCATATTCCTGTGTTTTTGCTTCTTCTGCCAGATTCTCTGCTCCAATGTTGGCAGCAGCACTTTTTAACGCATGTACTTCAATCCTATAGTTTTCATAGTCCTCCCTTCCCACCAGTTCCTTCATATATTCAATCTTGTTCTTTCCTTCCAAATAAAATAAATGCAAAAGTTTCAGATAATCCTCCAAGCCACAATTCCGGCATTTTACTGCCTCCCTCACATTCACTCCTCTCATATAAATGGATGCAATCTCATCCTCGGAAATCTTTTCCTCTTCGATATCTATATCCAGATAATTCTTCTTTTTTTCCGGAACCCATGTGTTCAACACTTCATGAAGCTGTATCCGTTCGAATGGCTTTGCCAGAAAATCCTGAAATCCATTTTCTAAATATAATTCTCTTGCTCCTTCCACCACATTTGCCGTCAACGCTATAATGACTGCCTCCCGTCCATTTTCTCCACATTCTGAACGGATTCTCTTAGAAGCCTCCATACCATCCATTACCGGCATCATGTGATCCATGAAAATGATATCAAATCTCTGCTCCTTCACCAATTCGATTGCCTTTTGTCCACAGTCTGCCTCGCTAACCTGAACACCATAAGAAGCAACCATTGCCATGGCAACTCTCCGGTTTATGGCATTGTCATCCACAATCAGCACTTTATAATCATCACAAGTGAACATTCTCGTATCGCTCTCACTTATGGTCTTTTTTGTTACCGGAACTTCCTGTACCGTCTTTTTACTCATTACCCTCTGCTTTATGCGAATTGTAAACTTCGTTCCGTTACCATATTCACTTTCCACCTCAATTTGCCCAGTCATGAGCTGTACCAGTCGTTTTGTAATTGCAAGCCCTAAACCGGTTCCTTCTGTTTTGCGGTTTTTACTCATATCCACTTGTTGGAATGCCTCAAAAATCTTCTCCAAATCCTTCTTTTTAATTCCCATTCCGCTGTCTTCAATCTCAAATGTCAAATCTACATATTCTTCATCTGCATAAGTACCGGATACTTTCAGACTAATATAACCGCTTTTGGTAAACTTAATAGCATTATTCAGTAAATTAATTAATATCTGACGGATTCGTCCCTCATCTCCATATAACTGATAAGGAATATCCTCTGCCAAATCTACTTTCACCTGTAGTCCTTTTTGATTTGCAGCGATTTTAACCAAATTCACGGCATCCTGAATAAGCAGCTGAATATAATATGTATCTTCAACCAGTTCCATTTTTCCCGCCTCTACCTTAGATAAATCCAGAATATCATTAATAATAGACAGCAGGTTTAGTGCCGCAGACTTAATGTTACATGCGTAATCATACATTTTTCTTCCACGGCTTTCTTCAATAATCAACTCGCTCAGACCCACCACCGCATTCATTGGCGTTCGTATCTCATGAGACATATTCGCAAGGAAATCAGACTTGGCACGATTTGCCTCCTCTGCTCTTTCCCGCATTTCCGTTACATTCTTAATATACTCATAGGTTTCTGTTGTATCAATAATTAATACCGTATACCCCCGGACATCTCCTGTTTTATCCTCTAATTTGCGGACATGTCCCTCATAATGTTTCTCACCAATTACAAATTCACCCTTGTCATTTTCATCAAAAATATTCAAAGGGAAACTTTCTATATTCATCGGATGAAGATACATTGCAATACCCGGAAATAGTTTTTTTGCAGCCGCATTATAACTAAGAATAGCTTCTTTTTCATCCATCGTAATCACACAGTCTTCTAAGGCATTCAGCACTGTATTTGCTGCAGCTCTCGTTAAATCAAAATCTTTCCTGTTCCAGATAAAGATTACCATTATAGATAGCACGACCGCCATTGTAAACGGAGTTGGATCATATTGATATGGAACAATTCCTATAACATACACTCCCAAAATAATAAATGCTGCCATGGTAAGCAAAAGAATCATCAACAGATTCTTTCTTTTCTTTTCCTGATGCTCCTTTTTCAGACTGACCCCCAGAGAATACATTACATTTATACATGGAATACCAACCAAAATAATGACATAAAGATAAAAACCCGGACCATATGTAAATTCCAGATGTGGATACAGCTCTCCTTCAACAAAACGAATATCCCTATAATAAAAGTTATGAAGGGGTGTAGACCATACCATAGCCAGTACCGGAACCACACTAAGCAGCAATATTCTTTCAAAAAAACGTTTTTCCCTTATACCAAAGTAATTCCTGATAAACATCATATAAAAAATTGATACAAGCGAAGAACCCAGATATTCAAACTTCACTGCCGTCAACGCTGCATCCTTACTCTGCGACATTAACTCAATGAAATACCCTACATTCTGTACCAGTTCCGCAATCATACAATAAATTAATAATTTCTGGGTATAGGTAGATTCCCCCCGAAACATAACACCCAAAGAACACACAACTAAAATCATTGCCAAAACATGTAATGCTAATAACCCCTGAAACATTCCTCATACCCCCAATCCCAAGTCCTGTTTCCCACCAATCATTATCTAAATAAATGCATATACAAATTATACCAATTTTACTCACAAAACACAAATAAATCTGACTTTATAAAACTAAAATATATGATATAATGTTATCTGTTCATACGTTATCTAAGGCGGACGCTCCAGATTCGATAAAATTGTTTTTCGACCGGGCCCGCTTGCGCTTAGTTGCGTGCGTAATGGTACATAAGGCTGCAAAGAACGCAGCCTAAGTACCAACGGACGCAAATAGCCCTCATGAAAAACAATTTTTTCGAATCTGAAGCTG
>JAQXLK010000136.1 GCA_029012085.1 Clostridiales bacterium | reverse complement strand
CAGCAAGGCAAGCAAGCGATAAGGTAGATTTTCTTCCAACGGAATATTCATAAAATACACTCCTTTAATAGTCTTCTATATTTTCTAATTCTTTTTTAGGCTCTCCATCTCACTATATACATCAGAAAATTTAGTTGGTGTATTTTGTAAAATCAGCCGTAATCTCTATCTGATTTCCTTCCGGATCGAGTATACAACTTTCGTAATAGCCATCACCTGTTGTACGTGGATCACTGATTACTTCATATCCGCCATTCTTTATTTTCTCTGTGATTTTATCCACATTCTCTTTTCCACCAACTGTAAATGCAATATGTATAAATCCTGTTCGCTTTCTATATTTTTCTATATCATCCATTTCAGTGTTATGCATTAATTCCAACCTTGCCCCATCTTGAAATTCCAAAAAATAAGAACTAAAACCAATTTCTTCATGCACATATTTATCTCCTGATTTTGCGTCAAAATAGGTTTCAAAGAATTCTTTCTCTTTTTCCAGATTATTTACATACATTGCAATATGTTCTATACGCATAATTATTGCCTCCATAACATCTTTTACCTTTTTCATCAATACCCATAAGTTAAACATTCTAAACCAATGGTACATCAGGTATGCCCTTAATTCCTCGTTGAAGTTCTTCATCCGTAGGAATATAATCTGCCATCTCCCCATCATTGAACTTACCATATGCAACCATATCAAAATATCCGGTGCCGGTAAGTCCGAATACGATTGTTTTTTCCTCACCCGTTTCTTTACATTTAAGTGCTTCATCTATAGCTACTCTGATTGCATGACTGCTTTCAGGTGCTGGCAATATGCCCTCAACACGAGCAAACTCTTCTGCCGCAGCAAATACCGATGTCTGTGTAACACTTCTCGCCTCAATAATATAATCGTGATATAGCTGTGACAGAATCGGATTCATTCCATGATACCGCAGTCCTCCGGCATGATTAGCTGATGGTATAAATTCACTTCCCAAAGTATACATTTTTGCAAGAGGGCATACTTTACCAGTATCGCAATAATCATAAGCAAAAACACCTCTGGTAAAGCTTGGACACGATGCCGGCTCTACAGCTATTAACTGGTAATCATGCTCATTCCTTAGCTTCTCGCCAACAAATGGTGCAATAAGTCCACCAAGATTAGAACCACCACCTGCACATCCAATAATCATATCAGGAACAATATCATACTTATCTAGAGCTGCTTTAGTCTCAAGACCTATTACCGTTTGATGAAGAAGCACTTGATTAAGAACACTTCCTAATACATAACGATATCCCTTCTGCTTTGATTCTGCTTCTACCGCCTCGGATATTGCACAGCCCAGACTTCCTGTTGTATCTGGAAATTTTTCTAATATTTTTCTTCCGATCTCAGTTGTTTTACTTGGAGAAGGGGTCACTTTCGCTCCGTATGTTCTCATAACTTCTCGTCTGAATGGTTTCTGCTCATAGGAACACTTAACCATATACACCTGACATTCAAGACCAAAATAAGAACATGCCATCGAAAGTGCTGTTCCCCACTGCCCTGCACCTGTCTCCGTCGTCACTCCCTTAAGCCCTTGTTTTTTAGCATAATAAGCCTGGGCTATAGCTGAATTCAGCTTATGACTTCCGCTGGTGTTATTACCTTCAAACTTGTAATATATTTTGGCTGGCGTATCTAATTTCTTCTCAAGACAGTATGCTCTGACAAGTGGAGATGGTCGATACATTTTGTAGAAATCTATAATCTCTGATGGAATAGGAATATAGGCATTCGTATTATCCAACTCCTGCATAATCAGTTCATCACAGAATACTGCTCTAAGCTCATCCACTGTCATAGGTTTTAATGTCTGCGAATTAAGCAGTGGCGCTGGTTTTACTTTCATATCAGCACGCATGTTATACCAATACTTAGGTAGTTCTTTCTCTTCAAGATAAATTTTATATGGTATTTCTTTTTTCGTATTCATTTTCTTCCTCCTCGTATAATCCTATATAATTGATAATCCTAGTTTGTAAGCTTTTCTTAACCCATCGCTATTCTTTACATCGCCCTTATCTTTCGCTCCGCTTACCAGTACCATTCCTGCATCCTCTAGTTCAAAGAAACTCAAGACAAGCTGATATTGCATTTTAATGGCATCAAATAATTCCGGTAATGTAGCTGCTCCTACTAATATCAATGCCAGTTTTCTGATAGGAAAGTTCTGCCGCATAGGTGTATGTAATCTGTCAACAAC
>JAQXLK010000135.1 GCA_029012085.1 Clostridiales bacterium | reverse complement strand
AGAAATTCTGAGGAGTGTGGTTTCGCATCACACTCCTCTTTACGTATGAGGTAAAGATGGCAACTAAAACGGATAAGAAAAATGCAATACGACAAGGAATTATAGATTCAGCTGCGATATATAGTAAAGATTTAGCAGGTAAAGCTTTTCTGTATGTATATGGAGATGAATATTTTGAAGTATCTTTTCCTGTAGATCATTTTCTTCATCTAACAGGAGTGGAGACAAAGCTTTCTGCAAAGGATTTTTATAAGAATGCTAAAAAGGCAAAACTTACAAATTGCCAGTTTTATTTTGATGCAAGACACCCATATGCGAATGCAAAAAAGAAACTGCCATGTTTGAAGAGATTACCGGAGTTAACAAATGATATGGTCTGTATTCTTAAGGATATGCAGACGGTTACAATTATATACAAACTCAGTGTTACCAATTTAGAGTTTACATTAGGCTTAACAGAGAATACAGATGATAAAGGAAAGAAGGTAAATGACTTCTTTCTGCCTATGTCGTTACGGGTTGAGGATTCGTCTGTTGAGAAAAGTAATGATGGTGAAATAGTTGACTTTATTTTCTCGAAAGATGCGAGTACGGCAAAGTACGATACGTTACTGGTAGAAGATAAACATAAATCTATACCAGAGAGTATCAAACACTTGATAAGCGAAGAATTCTATAATATAAAGATTTGATTAAGTACATATGGATACATTAGAGCATCGGGAAAGTATTTGATTAAGTCCTTACCTTCTTTCATTTTCTGCTCTTGAAGTTTCAGGACAGCTCCGACACCTTCCAGCGAGAGAGGTAATCCCATATAGGCAGACCAAATCATAGTACATTTCCAAGAGGATGGAACCAGATAATTCTGTACTGGGTCGTCCTCTGAATTATAGGTCTTAAAATATTCCGGGTGATGCTTCCGGAGCCAGTTGGATAAGCAGACTCTTTCAAAGGATGCATTAAAAGCCCATTTGGTTATTGTTTCATCAGATAGTGCTGCTAAGATTTCTGTTGGTATATCGTCACCTGCAGTAAGGTCATAGACTGTGACAGGTCCATTATCAACAGAAACGCCGAAGAGCAGTATTTCAAAGTTATCAGACTCAGCGTACTTGTAAGCTCCACATTTGGAGATGTCAACATCGCTATAGGTCTCTAAATCAATAGAAAGTTCATGGATTGTCATGGTTTTCTCCTTAAAATTCAACTTCATCGTCATCAAGTGGATTTATAATTATGTACTTGGAATCCAGCGGATTGATAGTACAAAGGCGGTACATGGCACGTCCTTCTTTTGGACAGTGGATTAGCATGTAGTAACCGGTCTGAGGGGTAGGCTGCCAAGCGGACTGCTCGTTTTCAATGTGATCGAATAATCTCTCGATATCATTCCGGCCTTTGGCTCTGTATTCATGAGGAAGCAGTGTTCCTTTGCGGAAAAAGCATACTCTTTCAAAGATCCTGTCCTCAGGATCAGCCGGGTTATCACAAACAAGCAGATCAACATTCTCAGGCGGCATTTCGTCATTAAAATTTTTCATAATATCAAATAACTTCATGGTAATAGTCCTTTCCGGGTTAAAGAAAGGCGGCAGCAGTATTGCCACCGCCCTGGGTTAAAGGGTTACAAGCTATAGATTAGTCGAGGAAATCATCATCCTCATCGTCTGTAGCAAAATCATCCTCAGCTCTGGACTTGCCGCCGAGAGGCTCTCCATCACGAATCTTCTGCAGATTGTTAAGCTTTGCCGATGGTGGACACGATAGCCACCGATGACAGAAGGTGTATGGACGTTGTCCAACTGTTATCTAAAAGCCATCGGATATTTTAAGGTAGATACTTATGCACAGCGTGGTGTGAGGGGTGTTATTCGGAATGGATATCTGTATCTGACTGCTTATAACGATGAGGGTATTTACAAGATTAATCTCAGTAATTCAACGGATGTAACGTTAATTCCTTTCGGATTTACTTCTGCCGGGAAGTCCCAGACCGGTTCCGGTACCTGTGCGAATTATCTGTTTATGGTAAATGACCTGATTATCGGATGGGATTATCAGATCAAGCCGGATGATACGGTGGTGCAGACGGTTGGAAGTACAAGACTTCTGAATCTAGGTACACCGCTTTTCCAGTACAAGGAATTCTGCTTTGGCTGGGGCGGGAATTATGGCTCGGATTACAGGATGTGCTTTTTACTGACACCGTATCTGGCCAGTATCAATAATTTAAGTACTGCCGTGGTGAAGACTACGGATAAGACGATGAAGATT
Organism: Clostridiales bacterium; assembly: GCA_029012085.1. Taxonomy (GTDB): domain Bacteria; phylum Bacillota; class Clostridia; order Lachnospirales; family Lachnospiraceae; genus CAG-590. The sequence continues at coordinate 467 of JAQXLK010000135.1, read as the reverse complement.
ACCTATGAGCTGACGGAAGAGGATAGCTGATAGGGATAGTATTTTGTGATGAGGCAGTTGCTCTAAGCAGGGCAGCTGCTTTTTCTGTACAATTTTTTAAGGAGGAACAGAGAATATGAAAGAGTTTTGGAGTATGGTGGAGTTGGTGTTTACAGGAATCGGTGGCTGGCTTGGCTACTTTCTTGGAGGGTGTGATGGTTTGATTCTGGCATTGCTTTTATTTGTGGTAGCGGATTACATCACGGGAAGGGATATGTAGATGCTACTGTTGCAACGGAAACAAAAAAGACTTCTGATGATCTGGAAGCCTTTGCAAAAGGTGAAAATCCGTTCATGCTGACTGGTGCATGGGCATCTAATCGTGTGAAGAATGACTAGCATTGGATACGTATATATTTAGTGATGGTACAATGAGAGAAAATACCGGAAAAGATATCGAAAAAAGATTAAGAATTACTTTTAGTGAT
>JAQXLK010000134.1 GCA_029012085.1 Clostridiales bacterium | reverse complement strand
TTCTATAAGAGATCCAGTAAAAGTAGTATCAATATCAACATACTTTATTTGTAAGTCTCCACAATGTACTAGAATATTTGCATATTTTAAATCTTCCCCCATAAAAACACCTTCTTTAATCTTGTGTTTCTTCCTCAAAAGTCTCTATTATTTTAAGCATTTGCTTTTTAGCATTATCACTAAGTTTTTCATATTTTGAAAAGAATATTTTATTTTCATCGCTATATTCTTGAATTTTTTGTTCTACTTTTTCTAGTTCGTTATCAACTTTTTCTTAAAAAAATCTGTAATGGAAACATCCAAAGCTTTAGCTATCTTTTCTAATGTTGCAGTAGTAGGACTGCTTTTATCATTTTCTATTTCACTAATAGTTGATTTAGATAGCCCTGTTAATTCTTTAATTTTCATAATTGAATAGCTTTTTGCTTTTCTAATATCTCTTATAGTTGTGCCTAATGAGATCTAAATCACTTCCTTTTCATAATTAAGTTTGGTTTAACTTACTTAATATTATAACACATTCTTCGGTAAAGTAAACAAGAGAAATAAAGAGAAAAATGGCGAAAAATTGGGATAACAAGGAATAATAGATATAATAATAAAGCTATTTTTTATGGCTCAAATAAGAGCAATATCATCAAATAAGGAAACAATAACAGTAAAATTAATAAAAGAAGTTGCAGATGAAAACTTAAAAATTCTAAGACCAATGTTGAAAGCAATAAAAAGTAGAAACATAAAAGATATAGCAAATTATCGAGTGGAAAGTAAAGAGGAAAGCAGGTATTAGATAGGAAAACTTATTAAAAAATTTAGAGATATATGGTAAAATTTTTATACTTGAAAATTTAAGTTGAGAAAATATATAATACTTGTAACTTAAGAAGAAGTTGAGGGGGAAGAGAAATAATGGAACAATTTATAAAAGCAAGTATAAAAAAGATAAAAACAGCAATTAATAATAATAAATTAGTTATATTTGTAGGTGCTGGAGTATCAATGAATTCTAATTGTCCATCATGGGCACAATTAATTGATAAATTTGCTGATGAACTTGGAATACCACAAGAGAATAGAGAAAATTCCATGGAGTATTACTTAAAAATACCACAATATTATTATATAGAAAGAGGAGAAAAAGAATATTTTGATTTAGTAGAGAGTGGAATTAATAGTTCTGATGCTATGCCTAATGATATAGATAGATTAATATTTAAATTGAACCCTTCAGCAGTAATAACAACAAACTTTGATGATTTGTTAGAAAAGACGATAAAAGATGAAGGATTGTTTTATACAGTAGTAAAGCAAGATAGAGATTTACCATATTGTTTTAATGATAAATTAGTAATAAAAATGCATGGGGATGGAGTTTTAAAAAATATAATTTTAAAAGAGGATGATTATTTGAATTATTCAAGTAAATTTCCTTTAATTGAAAATTATATAAAAGGATTATTCTCTACTAAAACTATTTTGTTTGTAGGATATTCAGCTGAAGACCAAGATTTTAAATTGTTATTTAACTTAGTTAAAGAACAATTAGGAGATGATTTTCAACCAGCATACTTATTAGAATATGGAAAAGAATTAGAAAGAATTAACTTTAATTATTATAAAAACAGAGGAATTAATATTTTATATTATAATGAAATTAAAGATGAAATAGAAGAATCAATAAAATTACCTGGAAATAGTGACTTAAGTAATGAATTTGGACAAAGATTATATAAATTTTTAAAATATATAGCCTGTTATGAAGAAAAAAAAGATAGTTTAATTGATAGGATTTATGACAAGTTAAAAATTTTTGAAGAAATGAATGCAATTATGCCGACAGATATTATAAGAATTTCGAATGTTCCTTGTTCATATGATGATTTTGGTAATGAAGAATTAAATTTTTATGAGGAGAATAAAGAAATAATAAATATTTGTAAAGAAATAAACACAGAAAAAAAGGAATATATTACAAATGAAATATTTGAAAACAAGAAACTTGAAAAGATATTAAATATATTAATGAAAGCAGGAATAAAATGTATAAGATTTTCAGAAGAAAATCTTATATCTTTTGAATCTGATTTAAATTTTAAGGCTGAAGTTAATAAAAATAATTTAAAGATATTAGATGATAATTTTGAATATAAAGAATTATATACTGAAATTAAATATTATTTAGATGATAAAGCTATAGAAGGGAATGAAATAAAGTTTATTGAGAAAGCTTATTATTTATATCATTTAGAGGAATATGTAGAAGCATATAAAATATTAAAAAAAGTTGCAACTCATTCTTTTGCAAGAAAAAAGTATATCTATTATTTCATTTCTCAATTTAATATGAAACAATTAAAAGTATGTATATTGAATAAAGATGCTTTATATTATAAAAAAATTAAAGAAGACGTTATTGATATAGAAAGAATATACATAGAATTACCTAAAGTTTATAGGGATAATCTTAAATTCATATTACAACTTGATAACTTTAAAATATTCTATGAGATGCTTTATAAGATTCAAGAAAATGTAAATAAGTTGAAAAATGAAAAAGATATTGTTGAGAGAGGAGGTTTAGCCATTAGCTATAAACTTAAAAATTTGTATCATGATATGAGAAATATATATAATTATATAAATAATAATTATATTATGGTGGAGCATTTTTCAGAAATAGAAAGAATGTTTTCAAATTTCATAGAAGGAATTATTGTTAATTATAGTATAGCTGAAAAAAACTCCTTAAATGTAATTAAGTTAGATAAATTAGACAGTTTTATTATTATTATTATTGTTAAACATTTAAAAAGTAAAACTTTAAAACAATATTTGAGAGAATGTAAAATTAATAGTATAGAAATAGAAGATAAAACAAAAGAGTATTTAATTTCAAACTTAAAAAAAATTTTTTATAATATGGATTTTAAGTATATTTATAAAGTTATTAATAGTATAAACAATATTTTTATTCTCTTAAGTTATATAGAATTAACAGTAGAAGAATTTACTGAAATTATAGAAATAGTAATTATTGCATTAAAGAAGAATAATTTTCATAGAAGTAATTTTGATGAATTATTAAATATTGTTATTAAAATTTGTAATAAAAATAAAGAAACAATAGATACAAAAGTTTTAATAAAATTTATTGAAACATATATTAATGACTTATATAATAAAACATTATCAATATATTCATATGATTTAATAAGTTTAGAAAGATTTTTTGAACAAATAAGTTATATTTGTTTAAAAATTGATAATAAAACTATATTATCAAATGAGATAGAATTATTAGGATTAATTGATAGTTTAAATTACAATAAAAAAAATGATATAAAAGATGATATAATTAATAATTTATTAATTCCTATATATTCAATAATGAGTAGTAAATGTAAAGAGAAATTTAAAATATTTATTTCTGAATATTGTAATATGCAATTTAAAAAAAATAAATATTGTTACTTTGAACTAATGTATAGGTTACTCAATAAAAATGTTTTTGAATATAATATTGATAAATATAAACAATTTTTTACTTCAGCTATTGAGTATATAAAAAAACAACTTAATATTGAAACAAATAAGGATGGAGAAGTAGAGCGTATTATAAGAAGTACAGGAGGTCCTAAGAGTGAGGATGTAGTAAGAATTTGTATAAATATTATTAGAGAAAAAAATATAAATTATAATGAAATAAAAGATATATTTAGTGATGTAGAAAATGAATTTCCAATATTTAAATTTTTTATAAATAGAGAAAACTTTGATTATGATTTATTTGATATGTCATGGATAAATTATTTATCAGATGATGAGTTTATAAAAATTATTACTAAAGAGGATAAGAGTGGGAAAATATTAAAGCTAATTAGTAAAGAATTAGAAAAAGAAGATATTAATAAAAAATATAAACAAAAAATATCTAAATTAATATATCATATAAGTGATATGAAAGAGGAAAATAAGAGCCAATAAATATTTGTATCAATGTTCAATATAAAAAAAGTTTCAAATCTCCAAAAAAGTTTTGAAAACTTGAAAAAAATAAGAAAATAGCTGAAAATAAAGCTTGAGATATGATAAAAAAGTGTATTTGAGCTTTTTTTATTGATAAAAATAAGAAAACTAAAAAGGTGAAAAACGAGACAACAACAGGATTTAAATGGAATATAGAAGGATTTTTACTAATGTATCCAATTAGGCGAAAAAGTAAAGAGTTTTATCTGTGGATAACTCTGAAAAAAGCCTTGAAAATCTCCTAATATTTGTTTATTAAACTTTTTTACAAAAAGGGGTAGGAGAAGTGGATTAAAGTGGGA
>JAQXLK010000133.1 GCA_029012085.1 Clostridiales bacterium | reverse complement strand
AAGTGGATAACAATCGAAAAAAAGGCATTTATGAAATACTATCAACATTGTATTCATAAATGCCAAAGATTATCCACGAAAAAATTTTTTGAAATTCAGCAATTTAGACAATGGTTATTTATGGGGTGTGTACAGTAACTCTTTTTTTGTGCGAATAATATAATATTAAGAAAATGCTTGCATTTTCTGGAATTTGGTGGTATTCTTACGAAGTAGCATAAAGATTAGGATGAGAGTGGGCGATATGTCCACTCTCTTTCGTTGTAAGCTGCAGACAACTTAATATAGAAAGGTGGTCATTTATGACTAAGAAAGAAATCGAAGCAACCTGTGAAAAGCTGGTAACTCCCATTATTGAGGAACGTGGCTTTGAACTGGTAGATGTGGAGTATGTCAAGGAAGGCTCAAACTATTATCTGAGAGTTTACGCAGATAAAGAGGGTGGAATTACCATTAATGATTGTGTAGACGTGAGCCGGAGTCTGAATCCATTACTTGACGAATATGACAAGGAATTTAAGGAACCATATATTTTGGAAGTGAGTTCGCCGGGACTGCTTCGTCCTTTGAAAAAGGACAAAGATTTTGCAAGAAATCTTGAAAAAATGGTGGAAATTAAGCTGTTTCGCCCGTTAGAAGGCAGCAAAGTAAAAGAATTTGAAGCGGAATTAAAGGAATATAGTGACAAGACAATTACGGTTCTTACAGAAGAGGAAGAAGAACTCGTTATTGATAGAAGCAATTTGGCGCTGATTCGATTAGCATTTGAATTTTAATTAAGAGGAGGAATAATAAAAAATGTCAGAATTAATGCTTGCTTTAGAGCAAATCGAGAAGGAGAAGGGAATTTCAAAGGATGTTATTATTGAGGCAATTGAAAAATCATTGTTAGATGCCTGCAAGAAGGATTTTGGCAAAAGTGATAATGTAACCGTTAATATGGATCGTGAGACCGGAGATATTGAAGTATTTGCAGCAAAAACTGTTGTGGATGAAGTTGTGGATGATGCAACTGAGATTTCATTAGAAAAGGCCATGATGAGAAGTGTAAAGTATTCATTGGGTGACATTGTTAATGTTGAGATTACACCTAAGAATTTTGGTCGTATTGCTGCACAGCAGGCAAGAAGTGTTATTGTGCAGACAATTAAGGAAGAAGAGAAAAAGGCATTATTTGAACATTTTTACTGTAAAGAAAAGGATGTTGTAACCGGAGTGGTACAGCGTTATGTTGGTAAGAATATTTCTATTAGTTTAGACGACAAGATGGATGCCCTTTTAATGGAGAATGAACAGATTAAAGGAGAACATTATCGTCCGACAGACCGTATCAAGCTCTATATTGTTGAGGTAAAGGAAACAAACAAAGGACCAAAGGTTATTGTTTCACGAACACATCCGGAGCTTGTAAGACGTTTATTTGAAAAGGAAGTAACAGAAGTTGCAGATGGTACGGTAGAGATTAAGTCGATTTCACGTGAACCTGGTTCCCGTTCTAAAATCGCAGTATGGTCAAATGATCCAAATGTAGATCCGGTTGGTGCCTGTGTTGGTATCCATGGTAACCGTGTAGATGCCATTGTTGATGATTTGAATCAGGAAAAGATTGATATTATTACATGGAGTGAAGACCCGGCTGTATTTATTGAGAATGCACTTAGCCCATCTAAGGTTATTTCTGTTGATGTTGATGTTGAAGAAAAGAGTGCAAGAGTTGTAGTTCCGGATTATCAGCTGTCACTTGCTATCGGAAAAGAGGGTCAGAATGCCCGTCTTGCTGCAAAACTTACAGGATATAAGATTGATATTAAAAGCGAGTCTCAGGCAAAAGAGTTTTATGGCGATGACTATAATCAGGAAAGTTATGATGAAGATAACTATTATGACGAAGATGGTTACTATGATGAGGATGGCGAGTATCGCGATGAATATGAAGAAGATGAATACGATGAAAATGCAGAATATACAGATGAGAATGAGTAAGAGGTATACATTTTCTTTTTGACACGTAAATTTATAGGATAGATGGATTGTTAAAAGTTAGGATGTGATAGAATGGCAAATAGGACACCGCTTCGTAAATGTGTGGGTTGTGGTGAAATGATTGCAAAGAGGGAAATGCTTAGAGTAATCAGGACAAAGGAAGGCAATGTAAAGCTGGATCCGACCGGCAAAGAAAATGGCAGAGGAGCTTATCTTCATTTTGATAAAGGGTGTTTTGAAAAGGCTGTAAAATCAAAAGGCTTGGAACGATCTTTAAAAATGTCAATCGATCCTGCAATTTATGAAAGACTAAAAAAGGAGATGATAGACATTGAAACAGAATAAGGCTTTATCGATGTTATCCATTGCCACGAAAGCCGGAAGCACGGTTACCGGTGAGTTTTCAACAGAAAAGGCAGTGAAGGAAGGCAGGGCATATCTTGTAGTGGTAGCATCGGATGCTTCGGACAATACGAAAAAGAAATTTAGTGATATGTGTAACTATTATCATGTAACCATGAAGGTGTTTTCTGATAAGGTGTCTTTGGGAAATGCCTGTGGGAAAGAGTTTAGAGCCTCTTTGGCAGTGAAGGATAAAGGGCTTGCAGACGCAGTCATAAAACAGATTGATTGTTTAGATAATTTGGAGGTGCAATAATTGTCAAAAATCAGAGTATATGAATTAGCAAAGAATTTAAATAAAGATAGTAAAGAAATTATTGAAATTTTAAAGAAGAATGGCGTTGAAGTTAAAAACCATATGAGTTCGGTAACAGATGAAGATGCAGCTAAGGTAACAGCACGTTTTTCCGGTGAGAAAACGGCAGCATCTGCAAAAGCAGCACAGGCAGAACCAAAGGCAGAGGTAAATCAGCCAAAAACGAATGTTGAGAATACAAATCCACAGGGAGAACATCGTTCGGAGAATGGCAATCGTCCACAGGGAGAGCGTCGTCCGGAGAATGGCAGTCGTCCACAGGGAGAACGTCGCCCAGAGAATGGAAATCGTCCACAGAATGGAAATCGTCCGCAGGGAGAGCGCAGAGACTTTAATGGAAATCGTCCACAGACAGATCGTAAGGATGGACGCTTTAATGATCGCAGAGATGGACGTCCGGGAGAACGTAGAGACTTTAATGGAAATCGCCCACAAGGAGGTCGCCCACAGGGAGAGCGTAGAGATTTTGGTGGTAATCGTCCACAAGGAGATAGAAGAGAAGGAGGCCGCCCACAGGGAGACCGCAGAGAATTTAACGGTAATCGGGATAACCGTGGTGGCTTTAATGGCAGACCAGGTCAGGGCGGTCAGCAGGGCGGACGCCGTGATGGTGGTAGAAGAGATGACAGAAGGGAAGAGAAAATCTCTATTCCGGCACCAATGGATCGTGCATCTATGGATCGTGACAGAATGGATCGCCATAACCAGAAGAAAGAGAGAGAAAAGACTTCTCAGTTTGAAGACGGTGATAACAGAAAGAAGAGCCGTAAGAAGGATGAACATTTCACAGTAAAAGGTACAAAGCCTGTTAAAAAACCAGTTCAGAAACAGAAACCTGCAGAACCTGCAGAACCTGTTATCCGTACCATTGAGCTTCCAGAGGTATTAACTGTTCAGGAATTAGCAGATAAGATTAAGACACCGGTTTCACAGCTTATTAAGAAGTTATTCTTAGCTGGTGAAATGGTAACAGTAAATACAGACCTTGACTTTGAGAAGGCTGCAGAGATTGCATTGGAGTATAACTGTATTGCAGAAGAAGAAGTAAAAGTTGATGTAATTGAAGAGATGTTAAAGGAAGAGGAAGAAGATGAAAGCTTAATGAGTGAACGTCCACCGGTTGTCTGTGTTATGGGACACGTTGACCATGGTAAGACTTCTCTTTTGGACGCAATACGTGCAACTTCCGTTACAAGTGGTGAGGCTGGTGGAATTACACAGCATATCGGTGCATACACAGTAGATGTGGATGGACAGCAGATTACATTCCTTGATACTCCGGGTCACGAAGCGTTTACTGCAATGCGTATGCGTGGTGCTCAGTCAACGGATATTGCAATTTTAGTTGTAGCAGCAGATGATGGTGTAATGCCACAGACAGTGGAGGCTATTAACCATGCAAAGGCTGCGGGAATTGAAATTATTGTTGCAGTTAACAAGATTGATAAAGAAAGTGCAAATGTAGAGCGTGTAAAACAGGAATTAGTAGAATATGAATTAATTGCAGAAGATTGGGGTGGTTCTACCGTATTTTGTCCGGTTTCTGCACATACTAAGGAAGGTATCGATAATCTTCTTGAAATGATTCTGCTTACTGCTGAGGTATTAGAGCTTAAGGCAAATCCAAACCGTAAGGCTCGTGGTATTGTTATTGAAGCAGAGCTTGATAAAGGACGTGGTCCGGTGGCAACCATGCTTGTACAAAAGGGTACACTTAAGGTTGGAGATTCTATTTCAGTTGGAAGCTCATATGGACGTGTTCGTGCCATGGTGAATGATAAAGGACAGCAGGTTAAGACAGCAGGT
>JAQXLK010000132.1 GCA_029012085.1 Clostridiales bacterium | reverse complement strand
CTGGAACAGCCGCAGCTACATGGAATCCAGGTCGGAATTGCAACCTATCTGATGAGTCTGGTGCAGGATCATCGCTATAAGAGGGTAAATACAATTTTTACGGATACCGGATTTTGGGATTACGTGGCAACACTTGATTTAAAGCGGGAGGATTATGAGAGAGCCATTGATCTGGCACCTTCCATCAAGCCATTTCGTCATACCTATCTTCATGAAGAAAAGTATCGTGAGAAGGCAAAAGAGATTCTTTGTGATGATGCAGTATTAAAGAAAGTTCTCAAATAAATGGCTTCTGGACGGAATACGAATGAATAGATAGCACTTGCAGAAGAAATTTTAAAATCTTAAAAAAATCTTAAAATGGCTGGAGAAATTTGCAATCAGTGCAATAAAGTGTTAGTATAAAAAATACAGAGCAAGTGAAGTGGATTGTGAATGTCTGCTTTACACTTGGAGTCATGTCGTTTTTGAGAGGGGAAATACTGACGATGAGAAAAAAATTAATTTTACTGACTTTATTTGCAACTTGTTTTTTGTTTCCACAAAATACACTGGCGAAAGAGATAACTACCGAAGAAAAGAATGTCACAGCAGATAGTGTCGCAAGACATCTTACATGGGATGATGTTACATGGGATGATGAGAAGCAGTGCTATCTATTGAAGACTGGAGAAATGGCAAGAAACTGCTTCTTTTTTGACGGAACATATACATATTATTTACAGAATGATGGGAAACCAATGAAAGAGCGGCTTACTTATCATCCAGACGGAAAGCATATTATTTATTTTGACTGGAATGGACATGAAGTGTTTGATCAACCAATGCGTATTACAAAAAGTATCACAGGCGAGGATGTGAATGAAGAGCGTTATTTTGGAACTTATGGCTTTATGTGTACGGATCAACTCACATTTGAATATGGAAAGCCGAAATATTATAATAATTTTGGGGTTCTTCAAAAAGACGGGGAGTTTTACTTTGCAGATGGGAACCTTGGTGTGGCAGATGAAAATGGAATTCTTCGCTCAGATGGATTTGGTTATGATGCATATGGACAGAGGGTGTTCTATCACTGGAATGGTACAATTGCAAGAGGACTGATTACGGATGGAGAGTATTATTATCAGATGGATGAAAAGGATGGACATCTCATCGGGGCATTTCCGGTAGAAAATGTGACAAGTAGCAATATTCCAGCAGATCCTGCTAAAATCACCCCACAGCGTTATGAAATGCGTCTGGTTGGAGAAAATGCGATTACGGAACAGATTTCTAACTGGTATAGTTCACAGGATGTGGTTTCTTATATGACCGCAAAATATGGGGACGAGTATTGGCGCCTTGATATTTATAGGGATGCATCTGGAAATGTAGTAGACAGTGAGACAAAGCGTCCGGGAAGATATGCAACGCTCCGAGGAATTGGTGTCGGAAGTACGAAAGAACAGGTACGTGCCGCTTATGGAAATCCATGGGATTTTGCAAATGCAGTAAGTTCAACGGAATGGGGAGCTCCGCCATATACGGAAAGTGATTTTATGAATCCGAACTGTGACTGGTATCAGGTAAAAGCCGAGAATTTCACGAAATATGGGGTGACAGAAGATGAAAGAACTGCCGGATATATGTGGTCCGGAATCCGCTTTACCTATGATGCGAATGGTGTAGTCACTAAAATCTCCTATCAGCAATATCCATTGCTTATGGTCTGGGACAGAGGGATTGTCCTTAATGATGAAAATAATGTGTTAGAGCATACGACTTTAAGGGAGATGAAAGGTCCGATACGTGTGCCAGAAGGTCAGAAGGTTACATTAGATGCTACACAGTCAGTATATAATCAGGCTGGCAGTACTTATCAATGGTATGATTATGCCGGAATGTTCGGGCTTGGTACCTTGATAGAGGGAGCAACAGCACCGCAGTATCAAGCGAGCATGGGTTCTCCGAGACAACTTCGGTGTGTGATTACGCATCCGGATGGTATAAAGTATGAAGTGTATTTCAATCTCTGGATGGAATAAGGGAAGGATTCTTCTTAAATATATCGCAGAAATTAATGTGAATTCTGATTTGTAGGAATAACACCAAGGTATTTTTCGGCGTTTACGAATGTCATCTTGTGTAAAATGCATTTCAGTCTATGCTCCGATGTTACGGACATAAGATTTTGTAAATGTTCCGATTTTTACAATTTTTATTTGGCAATAACGCATACAATCTGTTTATCAATAAACAGACAAAGGCGTCTAAACGAATAAATTTTATTCGTTTTGGCGTCTTTTTTTGTTTTTAAAATGAGGAAAATGATGCGAAAG
>JAQXLK010000131.1 GCA_029012085.1 Clostridiales bacterium | reverse complement strand
TCATTTCTCGTTTTTCTTGCTTGGTCATCAAGAATCAGCTCCTTTGCGAAAAGTTTTTTTATTAATTTTACCGCAAAAGAGCTGTAAATGGCTATAAGTCTTGTAAATTTATTGCGAAAAGTTTTTATTCCTCAAAGCTGTAAGATTTTTCTATGTTACTTTTCTACAGAAAACGGCTATACCGTAATCCACTAAGAATTATGGTATAGCCGTTTCCCATTATTTTCCTACATTATTTCGAAAATTACTTTCCGTTCATCTGGTTCATAGAGGCTTCAACAAGCTTCTTTGTCATCTGACCACCAACAGAACCATTCTCTCTAGAGGTTAAGTCACCATTGTAACCATCCTTTAAAGATACACCTACCTCAGATGCACATTCCATTTTAAATCTGTTCATTGCCTCTGACTTCTTGCTTGGGTTGTTGTTTGAGTTTGACATAATCGTTTCCTCCTAAATAAGATTTACTAAGACACTTTCATGTCTTGATTATATTATTTACATTGGAAACCATTTTATTATGGAAATTATTGTAATCATTTTTATCTTTGATTTTTTCTTTTCAAAATGATAAATCCTGCCATACTCATAAACATCGCAAAACCTAACACTGCAACAGGTGCTGCATCTCCAGTCTTTGCTGTCCCTGAACTTCTAAGGGAACCAACTGAAGAAGTTTTTACTCCACTACTGTTCTTTCCACTTTCTTTCTTATTATTCTTATTCGTCTTTGTATCATCTCGATCCGGATCCACATTAGTTGAGGTATTTCCAGAATTAATATTACCATTTGACGCCGGATTAGATGTCCCATCCTTAATTGCCTCTGTAGTCTGTTCCGTTACAGGCTCCGTTGTCGGTTCTTCTTTTTTGTCCGGATTGTACAATACTGCATAAGTAGAAAACTGACTCGTAGTAATCGTATACGTATTCGGATTATTATCCATATCCTGAAGCGACGTTCCAACATAACGGTCACCAGTATCATGGATACGTACCACTTCCAAACCTGATTTTCCAGCAAGTTCACCTAACGGAATGGTAACAGATACATTTGCTCCACGTGCAAGCTCTGTCACACGTTTCCTGTCAACCGTTCCATCCACATCCGTAACAATCTTGTACAGAGAAAGGTCCAGATATGCTCCTACAATCTTGTTATTATCTGTCACAGCATACATTGCTGATATCTCATCTGCTGATACACCAGATACTGTCATCAAGGAAGCATATAACTTGAATTCAACCGTACCACCTGCCTCAATCAATTCCGCATCATCAATCGTATAATTAATTGGATCATCCTCAAAAATTGAATCCATATTATCCGCGGTAACGTTCGGTGTATCGGAAGATGTAATAACTACGGCTGTATTCTTTCCCGATAAAATTAAATCAATGTACTTTGTCGGATAAACTACTACACCATCCTGAATCAAAAGACGCATGGTCTTCGAATATACTCCATCTGTTGCCACAACACTATAATTACCATCCGGCACATTATTAAAAGTAAATTCATCTCCTGCATTCACCTCTGTCGCCATAATACAAACATTACCTTCAAATACACCTACAGTAATTTCACCCTTTTGTGAAGTTGAATATCTTGCAGTTCCCTTAACCGATATACCACTGTTAGAAGATGATAACGTCTTAAAATACCCTTCATATTCTAACACTTCACCGGCATCGGAATCAGATGGTGCAGCTGATACTGCTATTACTTTGAACACATAATCTGTACTCTCTGTTAAATCACTAAGAACTACCGAAACGACTTCATTTCCTTTATCATCTTTTACACACATGGTCTGTGCTTCTGTAAACTCTTCTTCCGAAAGCTTACGATACGCAATTGATACATTTGCAATATCAAAAGTACCTTTGTAAACATTTGCGCCTAATGTAGCTGAACTTGCAGAAATGTTTGTCACTGCCCTTACTTTCATGCTCATCGGTGTAAATGCAGCCGCTTCCGCTTCATTACCGGCATTATCCGAAGCAACAATACTATAATTACCAGTCGATGTTACTTCAAAATTTCCTGTGTATACATCATCAGTCTCTGTTAACTCTGCAACAATCTCCTGGGAACCATGTAATACCTTAATCGTATCCTTATTCACACCGCTTCCCGTATCTTTCACTGTAAAGTTAATCAGTATAGATGCACCATTTCCCTTTGATATTTTAAAATCAATATCCGGTGCAACTGTATCCACTTTTACCTGCATCTCGTCTTGTGCAGAAGCTGCGCAGGATACTCCTGATGCACTGATACTCCATGCTTTGATATTATATATGCCTTCTCCCGGAACATCTTTCGTTTCCATATCACCAGATATTGTAGTTTCATTAAGAGGATTTTCGCCCTCTAACCACATTTGATATTTTGTTACGACTGGTGTTTTGTCTTCTGTCACTTTTACATTCTGAACCGTAACAGCTGGTAATGTCTTATACCATCCGTTCTCTCCATCCGGTTCAGCCGGATTAATGGTAATCTCGGGACAAGCAGGTATTTCATTCGAAATCATCTGAATGTCTTTTGTCCATGAATCTACATTACCTGCATGATCAACTGCAGTAATCGTATACTCACCTTTAATGGTTGCATCAAAGCTGGACTCATACCAACCCTCTTCATTTGGTTTTTCCAATTTACAGTCAATCGTATTACCATCACTATCCTGAACTCTCACATAGTTAAGGCCACTACCACCTTCATCTTTTACCTTGAATGGAATCGCTGTATCTTTATTATATACCTTATCATCATATGCTACATTCATTGTAGGGGCAATGTCATCCATTTTAAACCGAATTGGATCTGTTTTCGTTACATTACCTGCATTATCTAAAATCTCTGCGTATACAGAATAGCTTGCATCATCACTTGGATACTGCTGTGAATCAATCAGCTGTGTCAACGTATCTGACGATGTCACTTTCGTACTATATTTCTCCGTATTCACCAGTTCATCATTAATATACCAGTTTATCTCCCGAAGTCCTGCTGTTGCATCAGATACCTTCAGTTCTGCACGGCAATGATTATACCATTCTCTGCCACTATATACCGTTTCATAATGGTTTTCTTCTTCCTTGCCAGCTCTGTATTTTACAGCAAAGTAATCGATAACGGGTGCAGACTGTTCTACGCTCCATTCGTAATCATTATCACCATTTGGAGAAAGCTTAATCATTGCACTCTTATTACCAGCCACATCTTCTGCATAGCAAGATATATTACCAATATTCTTTGCTAAAGAACCTAAAACTTCAATTGTTGCACATCCCGTAGTTTTATCAAAATTAACAGAACTATTTGGTTCATCACCAAACAAACCGTAATGGAGTGTTTTCAACCCGGACATTTTATCTTCATATTGAACCTTTAACATAATAGTAGCATTTGTATAGGTACCAAAATCCAAAACACCACCAATACCAGGGAAGTATAGTCCCCCATCAGGAAGTGTGTCGCCCTTTACAAAAGTAAGTTCTTTGCCATCAGCTCCCTGCTGGCTAAATGAATATTTTACATACTCTGGAGCAATACCATCATATTTTACATTTAATGGAACTTTTTTTGATACAGCACCAGTACCACCATCTTGTCCTCTATCACTTTTTAAATAAATCCATACATTACTACTATTGGAATATTCATCTGTGAAACTCTCCAAAGAATGATACGCTCCATTCTCTCCACTGGTAGAAATCATAATCGTATTATACACATCACCAGGAATAATACTGATTCCACGCCCATCCTTATTAAAATACCATTCATTATCATCAGAACTTCGGTCGCCGACAATATAAAAATTCGTTCCTTCTACAGTTGATTCCCTTTTTACCTCATATGATTTTGCTACTGCATCACTATGTCTCAGAGACAGACTATAATTTGAACCAACCGTCTTTTCCGGTGAAATAACTTTACTAAGCATACAAGCCCGATTTCCAAGACATTCTTCTGTTAAATCCGCCGGTCTGTTTGTTTCATAAGTAATATCACTTAACCATGTAAGATTGCTTTCATCCCGGTCTCGTTCAACTAAATCATTCGGATTCACCGTAAAAGTAAATTGTGGATCATCCTCACCTGCACGAACATAATCTTTTCCATTTTGGAAATGAAGTTCTGGAATTACATTAATTTCTTTAGGTGTGATACTTCCCGGAATCGAATAACCACCATTCTGATCTGTTTTTAATATGTAATTGTTAACATTAACCTTCGAAGGATCATCACCTGCCGCTACCATCGTAAGCTGACCGGTAAATATAATTCGGTTTGCTTCTTCTACATTTTCAGAGTTATAAGCCACCTTAGATAAATTATAATTAACTTTAATCTCAGGAACATTTGTATCTAACGTTCCTTGTCCAGTTATACTAAATAATGGTGTTGTTGTGCCATCATATACCTTTGTTGTTTTCATATCATCAGGAATTTGAAGTTCAACCTGATACTGATTAATGGTAATCGTTATAGGTTGCGGACTAATTGTTTCATTATTTTTAGCATTTGTATCCGTAATATCTATTAGAATATCAAAAGTAGTACCACCTGTCGATTTACTCGGTCCATTCTCATTCGTAACCAATTGAAAACCTGTGTTACCTACTGTTTCAAATCTGATACCATATTCATCAAGTTTGTTTTTACTCTCATTTTGTATATTATAAATAAAATTACTACCGTTTGACAGATTTGACGCATTTTTGTATTTTGCCTGAATTAATGATGTCTGTCCCTTCTCTTTAAATGTAAAAGTAGCTGTACTAGTTGTCAGTTCAACATCATCATACTGATTAACGGGTTCTAAAGTAACAACACATTCCGGACCAGTATAAAAAACTGATTGATAAGAAAATACCGGCGAATTTTCTAAAACAATCTGCTCTGGAGTTCTTCCTTTCATCTTCCAATAACCAGAAAAAACATATCCATCCGGAGGCACGACCCTATTTGCTCCTTCATAAATAGTATTATTACCATCATAAGTAACTTCTTGACGTACTATATCCGTTTCGTTTTCCATACTCTTTACATAATCAATATAATATATATCCGGCTTCCATATTAATGTAACTTTCCTGGACACACCATTACCGGTCAATTTAATGACAGCAGAATTTTCTGTTTTGCTAGTCACCTCGCCATTATCAACTTGTATATCAAATAATGAATAACCGGTCCTGGAAATCTCAGTAAGTGTTAGATAACCATACTTTTCTTCCTCCGAGCCTACATTATCAATATTTACCTGGTATGTACCATTACCACCTTCATTTGTAGAACGAATCTTCAAATCACCTGTCCATCTAAGGTTAGAATCATTATTCGATTTCTTTTCTTCAATATTCACCTGATACTGTGCTAATACCTTTTTACAGAATAAATGTATCTGAGGTTTTCCCTCTTTAGAATCACTTGCATTCACAGATACAGAAGTCAAATTAACCGGATTTCCATTAAGTTTGTCATCTGAATACCATATTGAAGAATATATTTCATATTTTTCCCCATTTGTTCCTGTCATTTGATTATTAACAGCAGCAGTAAATGATTCATCTGCAACAATACCACTCAAATTGTATGTAGCCCCAGCTTCCGTTGCTAATATATCAGGATATGTATACAAAAGTGTTCGAGAACCACTTTCATCCACAGTATAAAACAAACAAGTAATCTTTTCCTGTTCTACGGGTTCATTTTCATTATCCAACTTTGTATCCGTCTCCTCTTCATCCGCATCCGCATCTGTTACATCAGATACCTCAGTTGTTACATCTTCACCCTCTACAGCAGGAGTACCAACGTTTTCTTCCATTGTTTCTTCTTCACTCTCTGTATCTGCAGACTGTTCGTTCGCCTCATCCTCTTTCTGCAGTGATGCTTCTGTATCAGCAGTATCTTTTTCTTCTTGTTTTGAGACTGCTTCTTTTGATGCCTCTGTGTCATCTTCCCGTTCTACACTTGTCTCCTGAAGCTCTTTCTGAATCAGAGCCTCCTCTTCCGTATCCACTAAAGATGTCGCTGATGATGTCAAAAAATATGACTGGGAAACAAACATAACCATTACCATAATAACAGCCACTACACGCTTACCTGTGCCATTATGCCAATTAAATAAATTACCAAAAAAACTGATAATGGCAACTAAAGCAAGTACAGGATATGTTAATACCTTATGCTTTTTAGCACTCCTTAATAATTTTTCAATCAATTTGTCTTTTGCGTTCATACCCAATCACCTCTTACATAAATTCTCTCTCTATCTTCTATTCCCGGTTTCATATTATATATACGTTAAACCAGCTAACACGCTATCTTTTTACAACATAATCTGTCTAGCAGGCAGATTATGCCCATTTACAACAGATAATATAGCATAAGTATAGCATATATCACTTAAAATGCAAAGTCTTTTCATAATTTTGCCTTACAAATTCTATTGTTTACAGCTTATCCAAACTACCATATGTTGTGCTTTCAAAACATATATTATAAATATGTTATCGGCACTATAGTCCATCCTATTTAGAGAATTTCTTTTATGTTTTATTTTTTTAGATGATTTTCTTTCATTATAAGGTATATATTTTTTCATGATTGCCACATTCAACCTCTTGACCGACCAACTTTTGAGTGATAGTATAAACGTTGATGTTTTACAATAATATTTAGAAAAATGAGGTGTACAACAATGACAAAAACTTTTGACGATTTATTAGCAAAAGTTGCTGCATGCTCTACCAAGAAGGTAGCTGTTGCAGTGGCACAGGATGACGCCGTATTAGAAGCGGTTGCAGAAGCAAAAAAGAGAGGGATTGCAGAAGCTATTTTAGTTGGTGACGAAGATAAGATCAATGCAATCGCTGCTGAAATGAACATGGATTTATCAGATTACGAAATCATCGACGTAAAGGATGATTACGAAGCTGCTCTTACTGCTGTCAAACTGGTTCACGATGGCAAAGCAGATATGTATATGAAAGGACTTATTGATACCAAGTCTTTCTTAAAGAGCGTATTAGATAAAGAAGTTGGTCTTCGTACAGATAAGACCTTGTCCCATGTATGTATCTTTGATATTGAAGGACACGACGGATTATTATTCTTAAGTGATGTGGCATTTATTCCATATCCTGACCTTGAGACAAAAGCAAACATTATCAGGAATACGGTAGAGATTGCTCATGCATGTGGTATTGAGTGTCCAAAGGTTGCTCCGCTTGCAGCAGTTGAGGTTGTGAATCCTAAGATGCCTGTTACGGTTGATGCTGCTGAGCTTACCAAGATGAATGAAGAAGGCAAGATTACCGGATGTATCGTGGATGGTCCGCTTTCTTATGACCTTGCTATCGATCCTGAAGCTGCTAAACATAAGGGTGCAACCGGTCGTAAGATTGTTGGTGATGCTGATATTCTTCTCTTCCCAGACATTCAGGCTGGTAATATTACATACAAGGCACTTGTACACAATGCAAAGGTTATTAATGGTAACATTTTAACCGGTACAAAGGCTCCGGTTATCTTAACTTCACGTTCCGATGATTTTGAAACGAAGGTTAACTCGATCGCAGTTGGTGCTGTTGTAGCAGAAGCAATGAATAAGTAATCATTAGGAGGATATAGCTATGGCAAAGACAATATTAATCATTAACCCAGGTTCCACTTCTACCAAAATCGGTGTATATGAGGATGAGAATCAGGTATTTGAGGAGACTTTAAGACACCCTACAGAGGAAATTGCAAAATACGCTTCTATTATCGACCAGAAGGATTTCAGAAAAGAAGTCATTTTAAATGTCTTAAAGGAAAAGAACTTTGATATCAACACTTTAGACGTTGTTGTTGGACGAGGCGGTCTGTTAAAACCAATTCCAGGTGGTACCGACGCCGTAACCGATGCTTTATTAGAAGATTTAAAGATTGGCAAACAGGGACAGCATGCTTCTAATCTTGGTGGTATTCTTGCCAAAGAGATTGGTGATGCAGTAAATGTTCCATCTTACATTGTAGACCCTGTTGTCGTTGACGAATTAGAGCCTGTTGCAAGATATTCCGGTATGCCGGAGCTTCCAAGAAGAAGTATCTTCCATGCTCTTAATCAGAAAGCGGTTGCAAAGCGTTACGCAAAAGAAATCGGAAAGTCATATGATGAATTAAGCTTAATCGTTATCCATATGGGTGGTGGTGTTTCTGTCGGCGCACACAAAAATGGTAAGGTTGTTGACGTTAACAATATCCTTGACGGTGAAGGAGCATTTTCTCCAGAGCGTGCCGGTACCGTTCCTGTTGGTGATTTAATTAAACTCTGCTATTCCGGAAAATATACAGAAAAAGAGATTTACAAAAAGATTTGCGGAAATGGTGGTTTCAATGGCTACATCGGAACCAATGATATGCGTGATTTGATAAAGATGAAATCCGAAGGTAATCAGGAAGCAGCTAACTTAATTGATGCTTTCCACTATCAGATTGCAAAGGATGCCGGTGCAATGGCAGCCGTTTTGAATGGCAAAGTTGACCAGATTATCTGTACTGGTGGTATTGCTTATAATGAGTTTACCATCAGCGAACTGAAGAAAAAGCTTGGATTTATTGCTGATTTTACCGTATATCCAGGTGAGGATGAGTTACTTGCTCTTGCTCAGGGTGCTCTTCGTGTAATGAACGGCGAAGAAGAAGCTATGAATTACTAAAATTCTGAATAATCTGTAAAAAACAAAGGAACAAATCATTCAAATCTATTCAAAACTCAATTTGAATTCGTATGATTTGTTCCTTTTCTTATTCGTTCTATATTCCTTTACCTGGATGATACTATCTGATTCACATACATCCAGTTTTGTCTGAATTCCCGCATCAGATTCCAGTATCCGCCGCCCTTAAATCCATATTCCGCTATCAGATTATATTTTTCCATGATACTTCTGACATCCTCAAACCATACCACATGTGCAATTCCATCTCTTGTATAGTAATAATATGGCGCCTTTGCATTTTCATCATATAAAATCTCCGCCCCATATTGTGCTGCCCGTCGTACTGCTGTCAGATTCCCGATGGTCTCCGCCACAGTCTCATTTCTTACATAAGGAAGTGGCCAGTCGTATGCGTAATTTGGTATTCCCATATCAATCTTTTGCCTTGGTATCACAGATACTGCATAATCTAATACTTTTCTTACCGACGGAATAGGAGCAACAGCCATAGGAGGACCATATCGATAGCCCCATTCATAGGTCATTAAAAACACACTGTCTGCCACTGCTCCAATCGCAGCATAATCAATCCCTTCATAAAGAAGCCCCGGCTGATCATCGGATATTTTAGGAGGTACTGCAACACTGAGCTGATATCCAAAGGCATGAAGACGTTCCCTTGCATAAGAAATAAACTAAACATATTGATTTCGATATTCGCCCGGAATAAACTCAAAGTCAATATCTAATGCCACATAACCCTTTGCCTGCATCATATTCAGCACATTATCCATTAGAACCCGGCGCATTTCTTCATCTGTTACCAAACGCACCACTAATTGATTATTAAACCGCTCATATTTATCAAGTGGTGTCAAAACCATTCGTTTTCTATTTCCAAAACGCTCTGCAGTTTCTAGCAACCGCTCATCATTTAACGGAATCAACGTACCATTTTCATTATAACCGTATGAAAAAGGAAGAAGTTCATTGATATACAGACAGCTTTCTTCCAATATCTCCTGCCGAATATAGCTATACGCATACCCAAACACTTCAATATCCCTGTTTTCCGTATTCGCGTACCGGATTACAAGTTCTCTTCCCGGCAGCAGAAAATCCCCATTCAGCAAAAAAGAATTATTCCGTACCAGTTGTAAAATCGTTGTATCAAACCGTTCAGCAATTGAGGCCAGAGTATCTCCATTTTGAATTGTATAAATAGCGTCTGGAAATAGAATAAGGAGTGCCTGCCCTACTACCAGAGTATTTCCATCAACTTCGTTATCATACGCCAACCTTTCCACCAAAACACCATACTGATTTGCAATACTGTTCAGAGTATCTCCCTGCTTAACAACATATATTTCCATAGTATCCTGACTTTTTTGATTGTCGTAATACTATATGCTATGTTTGTTACTTTAATGTTTTTCATTTGATAAAATTGTTTTATCTCATATCAAAGTCATTCCCATTTTGTTTCTTTATGTACGCAATAAAGTCGTCTAACAATATCGGCTTGCTATAAAAATATCCCTGATACAGATTACATCCAAGAGAAGCCAGCTTGTCACGCTGTGCAACGTTCTCTACATACTCTGCAATAACATAAACACCCAGATTATTTCCTAATTCTACTATGGATTCAATAATCCTCTGATTTGTCTTGTCTGTTTCAACATTACGCACCAGCGAACCATCCAATTTAACCACATCAAAACAGCTTGAATGCAGATAAATCAGCGATGTATGTCCCATTCCAAAGTCATCAATTAAAAGTGTATGTCCTTTCTCTTTTAAATGCTCCAGTTTGGAAATTACCAATTCAGAATTAGACAGCACATCCTGCTCCGTAATCTCAATCCACATCTTTTCAGCCGGAATGTCATATTTTTTAAGACTCTCATCCATGCATTTTTCAATATCCCACAAAAGAGATTTTGCAGTAATATTTACTGAAACTTTAAATTCACCCTGCTATTCTTCCGATACCCGCCTGATTGCATAACCTGCCATATCGAAAATTTGCCGTTCTAACTCTTCCAATATGCCTCCATCTTTTGCTAAAGAAATGATCAACGGAGGATAGATAAACCCATACTGGCTGTGCTCCCATCGAAGCAGTGCTTCCGCACCAATGCAATGTCCCTTTCCTTTGATTTGAGGCTGAAATAAAAGATACAGTTTTTTATCCTTGATATCCGCTTTCAAATTCTGCAGCAAAATGCGGGCAAAACTACCATACTTGTCTGAACGAGCCAGTAAATTCGGTTCCTCATTCCGCTCTTCATACTCTTTAAATAGTCCCACTAATTCACGAATTCTTTCCTTTTCCGTAACCTCTTGAATATTCTTATATATATGTAAAAAAGGCATATATATAAGAATACCTACCATGATACAGAATAATTGCAGCAGACTTCCCTTTATGGAGCCCGTTGCCATATACCCACTAAATAATACCGGTGTTGTCCATGTCACTTCATTCACCACAGGCGGAACAATTCCAAAATATGTCGCAGCATAAGATATGGAATACACTACAATCGGTGTACAGATAAATGGTACTGCAAAAACCGGGTTCCAAACAATCGGAAGACCAAAATTCAATACTTCATTTATATTAAAAATTACAGTATACACACCGATTTTTGCCAATTTGCTAATCCGGTCTTTTCTATAAAAAATCAATAAAGCCAGCAAAATACAAATCGTTGTTCCACATCCGCCCATAACCACATATGTATCAAAAAATGCTTTACTGAATATTTCATTACTATCAAGACCAAATTTTGCCACTGCAACCGGTTCTAATATATTACTTCCATGAAAACCGAACAACCATAATACGTGAAGCAAAAAATTGTACAAAAGTCCCGGCAGATATCCTGCTTTCATATTTTTAAACAAACCTATAATCAATTTAGATGTAAGCTCAAAGATACTATATACCCCAAACAGTTTGATAACTGCCTGATTAATGATTGCTATTCCTCCAATTACACTAAATACAGGAATTAAATTCTGTATGGCCATCGCAGTGACATACCCTATTCCTGCCGTGTATTTTTCCAAAGAAAACACATGTACTTTCTTGACATAGGAATACACATGACAGGCTATAAATGTAACAACCACAGCAGAAAAACATCCTGCCACACCAAGAATTCCTATATCAAACTTTGGACTCGCAACATTCAGTTGAACACAAAACGCAGCCAACGATACCACAGCATACATAATACTACTGTCAGAGGGTTCGTTTTTTTCCATGGCATAACTTAGACTCATCGTAATTACAATCCCCACAGAAAATAATCCATAACACCCTTTATTAATATTATCCAAAAGATCATAAATCCAGGAAAGGCTGCGTTTTGTAACAGCTAAGAAAAAATTTTTTTCGAATTTCATTGAAATCTTTTGCAATTTTATTATCATATATATTCCCCCAGGACAATCAACACTTTTTCGACTCTTGTTATATTAACATATTACATTTTTTCGTCCTAAAATGCAATAAGGACCATGTATTTGTACATGATCCTCGTACTTATAATATGACTTCATAAATTTCACAAACCATCAATATCCAAGTCTACTATCATCTGACCAATCTTTTGCTCTTTTAAAAGATAGCACATATAAATCGGAAGATAGGTCACTGTTCCTTCTATTTCTACATTTCCGACAGAAAAAACATACGCTTTCTCGATATGATAATCAGGAACACTCATAAAATTATTCAAGGCTTTGTGTGCTTTATATGCTTTACCGGACTTAACTTCAATCGGAACGACTTTTCCACCCATTTCTATCACGAAATCTATCTCTCCCATATTTTTCTTTTTACAAAAATATGGTTCAAATCCATTGGCTGTTAATTGCTGTGCAACAACATTTTCAAAATGAGCTCCATTGTTTACTTCTCCGTTTTTATTAATTAATTCAATTTTTGTTTCTGCCGGATATGCGCTTGTCAACAATCCAATATCACTCGAAAAGAGTCTGAATACATTACTGCTCTTGCTTGCCAAAAGAGGAATAACCGGCGTTTGGGCGTTATAAACCGGCAAAGCCACACCTGCATCCTTTAGCCATAAAAAGCTGTTTTCATACCTGTCAAACTTAAGCTCTTTATCCAACATAGTAAAGACAAACTTTTTATTCTGCTTGTTTAATTCAGCCGGAATAATATCATATATAGATTTCAACTTCAGCTTTTTATCCTCGAGTTCATATTGAGAAAAATCCTCTTTGTAAAGTGTTGTTATGTCTCGTTGTACTTTATCAACCTCTCGAATATATTTTGTTTCTATATAGGTTTTTACAGCATCTGGCATTCCGCCAACAATAAGATATACAAAAAAAATCGACAATATCTTCTGATGTATGAATTCATCCACTGGCCTACATGTTTCAAATTTCTCTTTTAACATCTCTAATGTCGTTTTTGAGACATTATTAGCCACCATGAATTCTTCAAAGTCCATAGGATACATCCTCAAAACTGATAAGTATCCAACCGGTGCGGATGCAATTCCACGAAGTTCTACCCCTAATAGGGAACCGCTCATTACATACTTAAAGCTTCCCTCATCTACCAGGAATTTTATTTTTGTAACTATTTCCGGACATTTCTGAATCTCATCAAAAAATACAACTGTTTCATGCGGTTTACAATCTTCCGGCATAATCATTTTCAATTTGATCAAAAACTCTTCCGCGCTCATTTCTGTGTTAAGGTAATTTATCATATCAGGTTGATCAATAAAGTTAATCTCAAACTTCTTATATCCACTCTTTTCAATCTCATCTCGTACAAGCCAGGTCTTTCCAATTTGTCTCGCTCCGGTCACCAACAGTGCTTTATTGGAATTTTTTATCCATTCTCCTATCGTAACAGAATCTTTTCTATACATAAATTCACACCTCCAACTATACAATACATCATTTGCCCCGTTTTTTCAACCGCCAATACGATATTTTGCCCCGTTTTTTTAATTACTATTCATATATTTTGCCCCGTTTTTTTAAGCTACTCATTTTTTGTAGCAGTCAATTATTTTTCACTCTAAAATGCAACAAGGCTGCTACACTTTTCACAACTTCGACCAAATATAACTTTGATTAAAGTATGAAAAATATAGCAGCCTTCCATATCCTATGATACAAAACTCAATCTTAAGTCTTGCCCATTCATTTCCGATATCTTACTTACATCGTTACAAAAATGAATTTCAAAACAAACAATGCAGCAATAATAGTTACTACCACATCCTTTTTCTGATATTTGCCGGTAAACGCCTGAATCAGCACATAAGCAATCGCTCCAATTCCAATACCATTTGCAATGGAATAAGTAAGCGGCATCATAATCAGTGCAAGAAATGCCGGAACTGCAGATGCAATATCATCCATATCCACCTTACTGAAATTCTTAAGCATTAAAACACCTACATAGATTAACGCCGGAGCGGTTGCAGCACTCGGAATAATATTTGCAAGCGGACTTAAGAATAGACATAATGCGAAGCAGATTGCTGTAATCACACTGGCAAAACCGGTTCTTGCACCTGCTGCCACACCGGCTGAAGACTCCACAAAGGTTGTACAGGTAGAGGTACCAATTGCTGCACCTGCTACCGTTGCAATAGAATCACAAAGCATTGACTTGCTTACATTAATCGGGTCACCATTTTCATCTAACATATTTGCCTGAGCAGCGGTACCATAAAGCGTACCAATAGTATCAAACATATCCACGAGACAGAATGTAATAATTAACATGATTGCATTGAAAACTCCACCAACCGGAGCACCAACAAATGCATCTTTCCATGCCTTTGCATCCAAAAGTCCTACAATACCAATCTCACCAAAATCTTTAAATGTCTGGCCGATTGCACTCATATTAAAGTTTGGTACCTGCATGGTTAAAATATAATAAATGATAGTAGATGCAAAAATACCGATAATCACATTTCCTTTTACGTTTTTCTTTGCCAGAACCGCAATAATAATTAATCCTAAAAATGCTGTGATTGCTGGGGCAATGCTCACCCAGTCATTATTCTGCAATGCTCCATGAATATCCACAAACTGTACAAAGGTGTAAGGATTATCCTGAATCAAACCTGCATTTTTAAAACCAATCAATGCAATAAACAGACCAATACCAGCAGGAATTGCCTTTTTCAAACATTCCGGCATAGCTTTTGCAATATACTCTCTCGCTCCAGTCAGAGACAGTATTAGGAAAACAATACCTGACACAAAAATCAATACCATACCTGCATGATATCCTTCAATGACATCAACACCGCCAAAACAGGCACCTGCAACGAATACGGTACAGAAGAAAGAATTAAGTCCCATTCCACATGCTTGCGCAAATGGCATATTTGCAAAAAAAGCCATAAGCAATGTACCAATTACCGCCGCTAAGATTGATGCAACAAAAACCGCATTCCAAATCTGTCCAAGCTGTGCAGAAACTTCTATTCCTGCTTCTGCCGCTGCTCCCGCAAGCCATCCCTTTGCTCCTTCGCCGGCAACCTGGTTTGGATTAACAAACACAATATATGCCATTGCAAAAAAGGTTGTTAAACCACCAATAATCTCTGCTTTAATGGTTGAATTTCTCTCAGAAATCTTGAAAAACTTATCCATATTATCATCTCTCCTTCTCTAAAGAATTGTATCTTATACAACTGCGGACCACGCTTAAGTCTTTTGAGCTATGCCAGCAAAATAGCAGACCATTAAAATGGTAGTTAATTAATATTTGATATACTAAATACTTCCCCAAATAGGCAGTCTGTATTCTATATACCACAGTTATATTTATAATTTGACGCAAACTACTCACATATTAAACTAAAAACACTTCATTCACTTGTTTGGTCATGTAAAAAAGAAGGGGATTTCCGTCATACGGCGAAAATCCCCTTATAAATTCATATACTATGAATTACTTGTTTGCTAACTCTGCCTTAATAGCTGCTGTAAGCTGTGGAACAATCTTGTTAAGATCTCCAACAATACCGTAGTCAGCTACATCAAAGATAGGAGCATCTTCATCTTTGTTGATTGCGATAATCAAATCAGACTCTTCCATACCAGCTACGTGCTGAATTGCTCCGGAAATACCAATTGCAAAGTAAACCTGTGGACGAACAGTCTTACCAGTCTGTCCTACCTGAAGGTCTCTTGGTAACCAGCCTGAATCAGTTACCGCACGGGAGCAGCTTACAGTTGCTCCAAGAACCTCAGCAAGATCATCTAATAACTTGAAGTTCTCCTTGCTTCCAACTCCACGACCACCAGATACTAAAATCTTAGCGTCCATGATATCCTTCACGTCAGAAACAGCCTTAACAACCTCAAGAATCTCTACGTATTTCTCATTTGGAGTAAATCCTGGATTGTAATTAATAACTTCTGCCTTTGCACCAGCAACCTTGTCAAGCTTCTGCATAACACCAGGACGAACAGTTGCCATCTGTGGGCGGTTGTCCGGACATGCGATGGTAGCGATTGTGTTACCACCAAATGCAGGACGAGTCATTAATAACTGGTTATGCTTCTGCTCTTTACCAGGAATTGGATTGATTGGAAAATCACCAATCTCAAGTAATGTACAGTCAGCAGTCAAACCTGTTGCAACTCTAGCAGATACAGTAGGACCTAAGTCACGACCGATTGCTGTAGCACCAACTAACATAATTTCTGGCTTATATTCATTGATTACGGAAGCCAATGCATGTGCATATGGTTCTGTTCTGTAATTCTTTAACTCTGGATCATCCACAACAATGACTCTATCAGCACCATACTCTGCTAACTCATCAACAAGACCTGCAACATCAGAACCTACTAATACTGCAGTTACCTTTTCATTTAATTTTTCAGCAAGTCTCTTTCCTTCTCCGATTAACTCAAAGGAAATGTTGCTTAACTTATTATCTACCTGCTGTGCAAAGACAAATACGCCTTTGTACTGCTCTAATTGTTCTGCGCTCATTGCACCCATTTTATTCACCTCTTCATTAGATAATGTGCTTTGACAATAACTTGTCAACGATTAACTTAGCTGCATCTTCTGGAGAATCCGGAACAACCTTCTCACCAGCACCCTTACGAACCTTATCAGAAGCCTTCGCAATCTTTGTAGGAGAACCATTCAAACCTAAATTTGAATCATCAACATCCTTAAGATCTGCTCTTCCCCATGTAGTAATCTCTGCATCATAAGCATCGAAAATTCCACCTGGAGTCATGTAACGAGGCTCATTTAACTCAGCTAAAGCTGTAATTAAGCAAGGCATCTGAACCTTAACCATATGATAACCATCATCATACTGACGCTTAACAACTACGCTGTTACCATCTACCTTGATATCCTGTGCGTAAGAAATAACAGGAA
>JAQXLK010000130.1 GCA_029012085.1 Clostridiales bacterium | reverse complement strand
GGAATTTTGCGGGACATATTGGCAGGAGACAGACCGTACGTCTTTATTAAACATGTTTATGCATGTGCGTCCATTGCTGGAGCAGTTGTTGCCACTTTTCTGTGGGATGTTGCAGGTGAAGGAATTGCGATGTTAGCCGGGACAGTCTGCGTTATCGTTATGCGGTTCCTTGCAATCCGGTTTAAGTGGAATCTGCCCAGGATCGATAATTTTGAGGAATAGATGAAATAATGTGTAAAATGGCATTGTACAGGAAAAAATAATGTGTTATCATACAGTCGAAGCATATTGTTTTCTTTGGCGCAATGCCATCTTTTTCTTATCGGATATCGCACCATAATCATACAATCTAAAAAACAGAATCTTAATTAATATTTCAAAAAAATAATGGTACATTGATAATTGAATAAGGCTTTGCAGTTTGATACAATAGAACCATCTTTAGGAGAGGTGGTGTTAGGAGTGGAAGAAATGGGTATGAGTGATGAGCAATTCGAAGTCTTTACTTCAATGATCAACTTTGTGGACGAGCTAATCGACAAAGTGGAAGACGAAGAAGAAAAAGATGTTCTGAAACAACGAAAGAAAAATATTTTAAAGAATAACAAAGATATTGAATAAATCCGTTGTAATGAAATACCTAAGATAAAAATCTGAACACAAATACCTACTAAAGATAAAATTTCGAAAGAAAATACTATAAGATGAGGTTTTCGAAGGATATATAAACAAAACAAACTGCAAGGTCTTATTGAATGATTGAGGTCTTGCAGTTTGGTTTAAGTGGAACCTGCCCAGGATCGATCATTTTGAGGAATAGAATACGCTAACAAAATACGCAAATTGTGTCGATATATTTATAGTAATTGAAAGAGTATCTATTGTTTTAAAATAGTAAACAAAAGAGAAGGGAATCTCGCATGAAAAAAGTAATTACATATGGAACTTTTGATTTGTTCCATCAGGGGCATTATAACTTGCTAAAACGCGCAAAAGAATTGGGAGATTACTTGATCGTCGGAGTGACGACGGAGCATTTTGATGAGGCAAGAGGTAAGGTCAATGTGATCGACTCGGTTTTAGAACGGGTAGATAATGTACGAAAAACAGGTCTTGCCGACGAGATTATCATAGAGGACCATAACGGACAAAAAATAGAGGATATCCAAAAGTATGGGATAGATATTTTCACTGTTGGTTCAGACTGGATTGGAACTTTTGATTATTTGAATAATTTTTGTAAGGTTGTCTATTTGGAGCGGACACCGGACATTTCCTCTACAATGTTGCGCAAGAGTAGATTCAAAATTGTGAATATGGGAATTGTGGGAACAGGACGTATTGCACCAAGATTTGTGTCAGAGGCCAAATATGTCAGTGGTATCAATATTACCTGTGCCTATAATCCGCAAAGGGAAAGCGGCAAAAGATTCCAGCGTAAATATGATATTGAATGTGAGACGGGCGAATATGAGGAATTTCTTAACAAGGTAGATGCTGTTTATATTGCTTCCACCAATGAAACAC
Source organism: Clostridiales bacterium (assembly GCA_029012085.1). Taxonomy (GTDB): domain Bacteria; phylum Bacillota; class Clostridia; order Lachnospirales; family Lachnospiraceae; genus CAG-590. The sequence continues at coordinate 1,161 of JAQXLK010000130.1, read as the reverse complement.
ACTATGATTATGTGAAACGGGCCTTATTGGCAGGCAAGCATGTGTTGAGTGAGAAACCTGTTGCTTTTACAAAAGAAGAAACAATAGAACTGTATTTACTTGCAAAGGAGAAAAAACTTGTTCTGATCGAGGGGGTTAAGACGGCTTATTGCCCGGGATTTCAACAACTGATCAATGTAGCAAGGAGTGGAAAAATAGGAGAGATCTGTGATGTGGAGGCGTGTTTTTCGAGACTGGCAGCATTAGAGTCCAGAGAGCGCAGTGATGAAAAGTTTGGCGGTAGCTTTTTGGAATTCGGAGGGTATTCTCTTTTACCTATTATCAAACTAATGGGATCAGATTATAAGGAGATACGTATTGATAGCGTACATGGTGAAAAGGGCATTGATCTGTATACCAAAATACAATTGCTTTATGAGCAGGGGATGGCCACTGCCAAAATGGGAGTGGGAGTAAAATCTGAGGGACAATTAGTGATTGCGGGTACAAAAGGCTATATTTTAGCCCAATCCCCATGGTGGTTGACTAAGAAATTTGAAGTGCGTTACGAGGATCCAAATAAGGTGGAAACTTACGAACCAAGTTTTCAGGGGGACGGTCTGCGTTACGAAATCAGTGAGTTTGTGTCCAAAATAAACGGATATGGTAAAAACGGATATAAACTGACAGCGGAGGAATCTATTGCAATGGCAGAGATTACCGAGTTGTTTATGAAAAAACGTAATGAAGAACAAACTGGTTATTACAATCAGGTAGATAAAGAATAAGAACTATTAAGAGGATTAGGGAGAATAGTAATAGTATGGTGGAGTTAGACAGGGAAACTCTTAGAAAAGTGCAGTTAATACAATTGGAAATGTTAAAGGAAGTGGATCGTATCTGCAAAAAATGCGATATACATTATAATATTATTGCAGGCACGCTTCTTGGAGCGGTTAGGCATGGAGGATATATTCCGTGGGATGATGATGCTGATGTTGCTATGCTCCGGGAAGAATATGAAAAATTTCGAACAGCTTGTAAAACAGAATTAGATCATACAAAGTATGTTTTTCAGGATCATCGTAATACGAAAGGGTATCGGTGGGGCTACGGGAAACTTAGAAGAAAAAATACATTGTTTTTGAGAGAAAATCAGGAACATATGCCTTATATGCAAGG
>JAQXLK010000129.1 GCA_029012085.1 Clostridiales bacterium | reverse complement strand
AGCACTTATCGTTCTCGACACTCCATCTAGTGGTGCTATGCCATATCCAAAACCGTTACCGGCAGCTTTATGTTTTGCAGCATAATTTTGCAGATATGCCCACAACTTATCTGACAAAGTATATTTTGCATCTACTTTCTTCTCCAAAATATCCCGCATAACTGGCTTAGGATTTTTTGGTGTTAAATTAAATTTAAAATCAACATCTTTCCCATATCGCTCTCTGTCAAAGCCAACGATAATAATTCTTTCCCTATGCTGTGGTACATAATTTTGACCATCAAGAATATCATAAAATACTTCATAGTTCAGTTCATCCAGAGATTCTTTTATAACCTGAAAGGTTTTCCCTTTGTCATGACTGCAAAGATTTTTAACATTTTCCAGCATAAATGCTTTTGGACGCTTTTCTTTCAAAATACGGCAAACATCAAAAAACAAAGTTCCCTGTGTTTTATCCGCAAATCCGGTTTCCCGCCCCAAACTGTTTTTTTTGGAAACCCCGGCAATTGAAAACGGCTGACATGGGAATCCTGCAACCAATATATCATGATCTGGTATATCTTTCTCATTTACCTGCGTAATATCACCATCCGGCTGTTCACCAAAATTTGCAAAATATGTCTGCTGACTATATTTATTCCATTCATTGGAATAAACACAATGTCCACCAGCTCTTTCAAATGCAATTCTCATTCCTCCGATTCCTGCAAATAAATCGATAAAAGAAAACTGTTTATTTGAAGTATCTTTCTTTTTTCTATTAATATCTGTTACATAATAGGCTACTGCTTCCCTAACACAGTCCTGCATACTTTGTTCACTCTTTAAGGAATATGCATTCAGCTTCTCATACAACTCATCTTCTACTCTAATATGAACCTGTTTCATGCCAATCACTCCTGGGAATAATTTTATACCTGTTTTTTCCCATTGTACTACAAACACACGAATAAATCAAGAAAGTATTCGAACATATTTTCGTTTGTTTTATATTCTGTATTACAACCACAACATGAAGGTAACAACATGAACACAAAGGCGGGCAATGCCCGCCGTTGTTCTTCCTGTCAATCCGTTGTATCCTTGGCATACATCTCTGCCAGCTTGCTGCAGATCTTATACATCTCATCCCGCAGGGACTGGGGATGCAAAATCTCAATGCTTGTTCCCTGGCTGAGGATCCACATCAGAATTCCTTTTCCAAACACCTCTGCCTCCAGAATCACGCCATCCTCTTCCCCGGAAATAATCTTGGCTGTCGGCAGCCGGTCAAGAACCGCCTCCACATTTCTGCCGGTATAGCGGAACCGGATCCGCTCCAGCTTCCCGGGAAACATAAACTGTACCCGTTTCCGGAACTCTCCCTCCTCAAACCGGTTCGTATAGGCAATCTTGAATTTCTCCCCCAGCTCCCAGAATTTACTGATCCGGTCCACCCGAAAAATGGCGGGATAATCATACTTCTGCACATATTTCCCGTTCTGGTCTTTCTTTACGATAAAGGCATTCAGATAAAAATAATACTCCGAAAAAATGATTCCCACCGGTTCCACCACACGCTTGACCAGTTCCTTGGAAGCCACCTGCTTCTGGTAGGAAATCTCCAGCAGATTGCACTCTTTGATCTCCTCCCCCAGCATCCAGAGCTTGTCCTTCACCACTGATTTGTGATGCAGTTCCACATAGTGATACTTCTCGTTGGCAATCAGATCCGATACCAGCTTCATATTCTTCTGGGGCACACAGCCGGTAATCATCTTGTCCAGAATCGTGCTGATTTCTTTCTTCGTAAAAGCCCGGCTCTCCAGCAGAATCTTGCTCACCGCAAGAATCTCGTCATTGTCCATCAGGGAACTCTTCCCGCCAGCCATGACAAAGCCCCCCTTAGAACGATCATATACGATTTCCCGGTTCTTGGCGGTATGCTCCGCTGTACGGTCGCAGAGGAAAGCGCGGATGTCGTCGATGTCCCGTTGGATGGAACGCTCGTCTACGCCGAAACGAAGGGATTCTTCTTTTTTGTTGATAATTTTGCCCTCGCAGAGTCGGACGTAGAGATCCAGGGTGCGAGTGTTTTTTCTTACTGATGTGTTCATAGGTGCGAGTTTCTCACATTTTCTTTGTTAGTGTTCTTACCGATAGTTCTGATCTATTTTTACGGTATTCTCCTACCGCTACTGTGCTTCCAGTTTACACTCATATTTCCCACAAAATGCACTGGCACTCGTATCATAATTCTTTAGAAGACACTTCATTTTGCACTTGTCGTCATATTCCCAAAGGTTTATTCTAGGGTCACGGGGCGATATCGCGCTGTTGGTTGGATCGTACCAGTGCTTGCAGAAAGCGCACTTTTTGACATGTTTAATATTTGCGGTTATCATAAAATTAATTTTCCAAGCCTCCTAAAAAACCTAATGCAGCACCGATAGTTGCACCAACCACAGGGCCGATAACTGGAATCAAACCACCAACCGTTGCCCCGGCTACAGCACCTTTGGCAGCACCATCAAGTGCCTTAGTCAAAGATCCCTTTATTTCTTTCTGAATTCCAACATTATATTTATCTAGCTTATCATTTTTTTCCCATATCTCAGGATTTTTGTTTAAACTATCTGCAAACAAAAAGCGCTTATTTTCTGATATTCCCCTTATCATTGTTAACAAAAGTTTAGAGATGTTATATTTATACAAAGCAGAGTAATAAATCGGCTGTGTTAAAACCCCAGTAGATTCTAATACTCTTTTTTTCACAGAAAGAACCTTCTCATCTAAAAATGCTAGAAGCTGTTGTTCAGGTTGATTCCTCTCATAATTCCAATAACGCCCCTTGAGAGCCATATCACACTGGTTTATTGCAAGAATAATGCGCTTAGGCTCCCCGATAAATGGTACAATAATCTTCTCCATCACTTCATATGATGTTTTCATATCTCGAGTTGAACCATCAATGAGTACAACAACCTCATCAATAAGTAACTGTCCTTTATCATCTTTTGCTTTCAATGCATTCACAATTTCATATGCATATCGCTGATCCTTTTCTGGGCTATCACCAAATCCTGGAGTATCCCATAAAATCATGTTGTCAATCTCATATTTTTGAATAGATGCTGTTTCAGGATTCACACTATAACCAACCTTTGCAATTTCCGTATTGAAAATTGCATTTATTGTAGAACTCTTTCCAACTCCCGTTGCGCCAACAAACATGATATTTACTTTCTGTTGCTTTATTTGTTCAATATTTTCTAATACAATGTCTTTATCTGATATTATTTTAGATTTATCAGCATTTAATTCTTTGATAACAGAATCTAACATACTATTTTTCATGTTTTTCCCGCCTCCCTATTTGACTAATGTTCGTCTTTGAAGTGGCATATGATCAATTATAAAATCAAATACCGCCTGAATATTCCATCCATATTCAGCAGAATAATATACTGGTTTCATAATACTAATACCAGTAGCTTCTCTAACTCTTTTTTGGATCGATACTGCTTGATCTTCAAGAAAATCAATTAATTTTGAATCTGGTGTGCAAGTTGAATAATTCCAATGCCTCCCTTTCATTGCCACATCGGCTTGATTAATGATCACAAAAATGCGATCTTTTTGTATATTTGGAACTATAACTTCGTTAAGCAAATCATATGTGGTTCCCATATCTCGATTTGATCCCTCTATAATAACAAGAGCCATATCAATGAAACCATATGCAACTCCATCAACATTATATGTTTTATACAAAAGATCAGTTATCTTCCTTTTGTGACTTTGATCGATTACAACACCATCACCTAGACCAGGAGTATCCCATAATCTAAAAAAATCATTCAACTCATATGCATCTAATTCCATCGTTTCAGGATCTACACCATCCCCGACTTTTGCAACTGTTCTCTGAAAAAAAGCGTTTAAGGTAGTGGATTTTCCAGCACCTGTAACCCCAGTTACCATTACATCTAATGGTCTAATCTGCATTCTACGTAAATTATTTTCTATGTCCGTCGTTCTATAATTGCTAAATTTCATCGCCATTTATTGTCTTTGTATAAAAATTGGAAATTTAATTATTATACATTCCTTTCAGTTTAATACTATATTATCATAAAGCAATATACTAAAATTTTATATTATTCTGTAACATTGATCACTCAAGCAATTAATATGTCTTTTATCGGCCAAATATTTATCCAAATATACTATTCCAGAATGCTTTTACGACTCCCACGCCTACACCAACTACAGTTCCTAATGCACGGCCTGCTACTTCTCCTACCCTTCCGAAAACAGAGCCAATGTCTCCACCAATATCCGCGCCTTCCGCAGCACAATCTGATACTGTTTCTCCAAATTCCTCCAATATTCCCTTGCGATAATCTTTCAAATCATCACTATCCTTCCACATTTCTTCATTGTGGTTGATATTGTCAACATAGGATAATCGTTTTTCCTTCGGAGTGAATTTTATAATATAATACAATAATTTAGAAAGATTATATGGTCTGCATTGTTCCATTCCTTCTTCTTTAAATCCTGCACTATAGTAAATAGGTGTTACATTAATACCCGTTCCCTCTTTAATTCTCTTCTGCACAGATACAACTTTTTCTTCAAGGAATTTGACCAGTGGTGCTTCAGGCTTGTTTTCTTCATAATTCCAATATCGACCTTTCATTGCTACATCTGCCTGATTAATAGCAACTAAAATTCTTCCTTCCTTATCTTCCCCTAAATTCGGAACAATCACATTGTTAATTAGTTCATAAGATGTACCAAGATCTCTCGTGCTTCCATCCAAAATAACAAGGACTAAATCAATCAGTAAATTGCCATTTGCATCTCGCTCATTCAACTTTTTAATAATATTTTTTGCATGACGATTGTCTGCCTCTTTACCATCACCTAATCCAGGACTATCCCACAGTACTAAATTATCCAAATCATAACGAGTTATCTCCATAGTTTGAGGATCTACACCCACACCAACCTTTGCAACCTCAGTATTAAATAATGCATTGATAGTAGAACTTTTTCCACAGCCTGTAGCACCGGTAATCATAATGTTAATTTCTTGTTGCTTGAGCTGCAAAAAATTCTTCATCAATTTATTTTTTTCGGAATCTGGAATATCGGCATTCATGATATCAGATTCCATCGCATCTAAAAAATTCTGTTCATTTTTCATAATGATATCCTCCCTCGTATCTCTTTAATCTCTCATAATCTTTAAACTGCACAAATTGTTAAAACTGATATCTGCTTTTTAATTCATGATGAAATTTCCCTCAAAACAGATTTAATATTTTCTGGCTCCTCACTCTTAAGCGCTTTCTCAATTTTACCTAATGCCTCTTTCATCCATTTTTCTCTTTGGGAATGTTCTTCATACAATTGATCAATCATAACCGTCTTCGCAAAATCTACAGAATTTTCAAACAATTTACTTTTTTGTTGAATATCAATGCGTTCCTTTAATTCTTTGAGTAAAAAACATTCTTCTGATTGATTATTCTTAATGTTTTTCTTTCTTCCCTTCATGTCATCTCCTCCATGTAATTACAGTTGAGGACATGATCCACCTAACAGTAAAGGTATTTGTCTATTATTCCCGTACGGTTTTGTATAAACATTTAGAATAAAATTATAACATAATTGAAGCATTTCTTTATCACCTAGTTCAAGTGCCTTTTGCTGTGTTTTTTCAGCCATATCATATAACCGATTTCTATCTTCATAATTCTTTTCCAGTTCTCTTAAATAAACTTCCTTTTGAGCGTCAATCTGATATTGCACCGCCCTCAGCATTGCACTGATTCTTTTTCGTTCTGTGATTTCATGTTCCTTACACTTCGCATATTCTGTAAAACATCTAATACATTCCTTTGTTATATCAACTGTCCCTGCCACAATTGCAGCATCTGCGGTAAGCGGAATCGATGTTGCTGAATTTACTAAATTACTTTCTTTTTCCTGTACATGCTCCTTTTGTATAGACAAATCAGTAAAATAATCTTTCAATAAATCACTCCCTCTCTAAAAACTGAACGGTGGCTTTTGACGAACCACTTCTAGTATCTTTATGGCTATTCCTACTAATTCAATATCGCCAGTACACATTGCCTTATCCAATACTTGGGAAGCAGAATTAAATAGTCGTTCTCTCTCTGACATTTGTTGAGTAAAATATTTTTCTGCCAATTCTGTTTGTGCTTGAAGCTCAGCTGCCTTAATTCTTAGGCATGCAATACTCTTTTCAACTTCTGTACTACTTCTCTCACTTTTCAGCAAATACTCATAGCATTCTGAAAGAATATCCTTCACTATTAACTCCACCAGATTCATATTGTCACCCTAAACTAATAAACAATCGTTCCATCAACAATTCTCTTAATTACGTCTAATGTTGATCTATCATGTATGGATGGAGCATTAGGTAAATTCTTGTTTATACTTTTCACCCCATCATATATCTGCTGATATTTTGAGTTAATAGATAGAGAATCTGTAAGGAATTGTGTTGATAATAAATTCACTATATGTTCCGTTATCTTATGAATTCCTTTTAAATAATCTGCTTCTTCTTTTGAAAAGCTACTTTTCTTCAATCCAGAATTCAATTCCTCAGTCATTTTTCTTACTTTGAACATAAGAGAATCCAGTTCTATTTTCTCCGAACTAATAAAGGTTTGTATTTCACTCATTTGCTCTTTACGTCTATTGAGCCGGTCTCTCTCCATCTTCATTCTTTCTTTATATTGCCTTGCTTCATCTCTCTGTTTTTTTGCCTTATAATAATCTACACCATCCATGAATGACTCAAATAATGATAGTTCTTCCGTCCGTGGCATACAATTTGCAATCGTAGATTGAAAAACTCCCATATCTCTAATATAATTATTAATTGTGGGAGCCTGAACTATCCTTGAATCAATATTGAAATCATCGAAATTCTTAAGTGTACCTTTTACATTACTTCCTAACTCTTCTGCAAGTCTCTGTTTATACTCAGAATGCTGACGTAATTTATATTCAGTTTCCGTTGCATATGTTGTAGTCTGTCTGTAGGCTCTCTCATAAATATCTTTTCCTTCGCTTACAAATTGCTTTGCTTGGTTTATGTACTCGTAAGCCTGTCTTTTCTTTTCTGAATTGTCAAATACATTTATGCCGTTACCACTTGTAAAGCTATCTTTAGAATAGCCTATCGAAAAGTCCTTTTCTCTAATCGTCTCATTTATTACACCAGAAAATATCCCTCCCGATTTATTTGCAAATAATCCCATATTGCCCCCTCCCTGTGTTTGTTTTCATCTTACAAAGCCACTCTCATAAAAACATAGAAGATTATTAGTAATTTCCTCGCTGTTTTCACGCACGCGATTCCTTAAAGTCAAAAGATTGCAACTCCCTAAGATTCTTCTCTATTCTTCTACACATTTCATCACAGTATTCTTTCAATTTATTTTCTACATCATTCAGTTGAGACTTATACATTGTTTGATTGCTTTCTGACGAGATTTTAGGCACAGTGAAAATCCCAACAACGGGTACAAGAGCAATAATAATTATGTTCGCTATATTTTCGATCACTTTATCTTCAAAATCCACTTGATAGTTAAGTTTGGGGATTGATTTAATATTATACGAAATATAGTTTTCCTCAACACTTAAATTCAAAAATTTCCCTAACGCAGTATAACAATCAATAGCTTCTTTACATATCTTATTGGAATACTCATGAATTTCTTCTGAGCACTTATCATATTGATTATTACAATATGAATTAAGCCTTTCATATACATTATTAGAATGCATATTTAAAAAATTAATTTCATTTTCTACCCGATATTTTAATTCTTGGGTAGTAATTTCAATTTTACGATACGCCCTCTTCTGAATTATTGCAGGTATTTTTTCGTTCTGATCTACTCGTCCAATCTCATACCCCTCACTATCATATAAATTAATAGATGATTCATCATTAGTAAAACGTTTGACACCTCTAGTCTCTGGTCTTCCCTCTGTACCCATCGTTGCCGCATTATCATTATCCACAGAAAGATTAAAAATGTCATTCACTAAGCTGCTCTTTCCCACACCTGTGGCACCGCATAACAAAATATTTGGTTTTTTGATAGATTAAGCAACCTCTTTCTTTGCTACTTCATAGTCAAAGTTCTCAAAATCAAAAGTATTCTCACTCATAATTTTTTCATCCATATTCGTATCCATGTGTTTTACCTCCATATTTTATATTCTGTTTCTTTTCTACACACATATTTATTACAAAATGCGCTGCTCCGCATATCGTAATTCTGTAAGCATTTCTTCTTGCACTTATCATCATATTCCCACAAATTCAGTTATGAGAACCTCGGTGCAATTGCACTATTTGTTGGATCAAACCAATATTTACAAAACGCACTTCTTTACGGTCTTTGTATTAATCATTTCGTCTTCTAATTTTCCTGCTCCAAAATCTCTTAACTAATCTCGTTTTCTTATTTAACCAGAATCCCTGTTTATCATAGTCCTTTCGACATATAATGTCAATATTCGAGTATACTATCTGACTAAAATAGTCCATTTTTGAACCATTATATTGTGCATCTCGTACATTTCTATAATTTGCTGTCTATCTCTATATACTCCACCATCATGACACAGTCTGTCGCCCTTCCATTCTTTTCACATTGCCTTGTTCTATCAACATCGTGATAAAATTTATTGTAGAAACCTTCGGTGCATTGACCAAAGTCTCCTCCCGACATCCCTCAGCTCAATTTCCACGTCAAAAATATAATCAACACACCCCAAAAAATAATCTGTCCCATCAATTCCAAACGCTGGGAGCAACGCCCCTTTATCTTTCTCTCTCCCCGCACAATATTCTCATTCTCCATCTCTTCCATTCCGGCTTTTTCCACCATTTCTTCCATAATCTCTGTCTCATCCTTATTGTTCTGCAAGTCCATTTTCTCTCCAGCCCTTAACTCTAGTTTTCACCATTTTCTGCTACTGTAAAAGCATTACTCCTCAGTATTTTATCATCCGTTCATCTATCACTTTCCCGCATTTCCCACATCTGTAGACTCTCCTCATGTTCCTCCTGATCTGCTCCACCTTTGACAATTTTGAATAGCAGAAGGGACAAAGTGTATTCCACAAAGGATCCTGTCGAACAAAATTCCCCTTATTCATCTCCTGCACCTCCATCTTTCCATTCTTTTCTACAGTATGCACTATTACGATGACACGTCATGTCACTTTCTCAAATATTTCTCTGTCAAATTAACTCAGGAACCGCCCCTGCCACATAACATTTTCTGCATGCACTACGTGCGTTATTAAAAATTAGGGAAAGAAAATGCCCCCGTCCAGTTCTCTCAAAACTGGACGGAGGCTTATATTTTCATTATTCATTCTATAACTGTAATCCCAATTCATCAATAAAACATCTTCCCCACCGTAGCCGTATTATTCTTCCCGGACCGCACATCGCTGGGTGTCTTCCCAAACACCGCCTGATACCGCTCGTCCCCATAATAGGTAATCTTATAACGCTTGCCGTCCTCGGTGATCACGCAGCCAAGATTTTCCAGTTCCTGCCGCAGCTTCCCGGATATTCCGGTATAATCCCGAAGGAGACGCTTCACCTCATTCTCCCGGGTTTCACTGGTCTTCTGGTAATCGTTGTGCCCTATAATATCATGAATTTCATATTAATTTCTCTATTATTTCCGGCGCATCCGTCATCGGATTACACTCCGCAGACACCCAATGAGCACCCATTTCTTCATAATACTTTCTGAGACGTTCTGCATTCGCCATTGCCACCGATAATTGTGGCTTAAGGATTTCTGCAATCTCTGAGCGCTCTTCATAATCTTTTATGTATTTACGCAATTCCCTTTTCGGTTCTTTGCTATCCTTAAATTGATGCGTAGAAAAGCCAAAATGCATCAGAAACCATACCTCTCTGACAAATCATTGTTCTTCCAATAGGTATCTAACGACTTGTACATTCCTGCCGGATCTGTATCCTTACTGGTTTTCACAAATTTCATGCTATACCTGCCATGCTGATTTTGAAATGAAGTAAAATAAAGTTGTTCCGTTTTATTGTTGCCCTCTGCCGTAATGAGTATAACCGGTCTTCGGCTGCGTTTTCCTGAATTTCGCTTCTTCTTTTGAAAACTTCTATCTGCCAACTACAGCACCTCCTCCGTCTGGAGAAATGGGATTGCACCATACCTTCCCATTAAATATCCTTTCTCGATATTCTCTGTTTTTCTCACAGAAAATTCATCCAGAGAATACAAGTCTGTCACCCCTGTCTCCACATCCTTTTCTGTAAAATAAATTTGATCTCTTCTAAAGATGTCCAAAGAAAGTAAACTTGTTTCATGTGTCGTTGCAATAAGCTGTGCTCCATTTTGGTTTATCTCAGGATCTCTGAACAAATTTATGATAAACTTTACAATGCTCGGATGCAAACTCTTGTCAATCTCATCCAATACAAGTGTTTTTCCTTTTTCAAATGCGTCCTTCAGGAATGGACCATAAAAGAAAATCTGCTGGGTTCCCAGTGATTCTTCCTGTAATCTCAGCGTGAACTCCGTTTCTTTTCCGTCCTCTGCTTTGATTACATGCCCCGTAGTTACCTCGATACTGTAATGTGTCTCTGGAAAATTCGGACGCACAATCTGTCCCTGGATGATAAGTCCCTCAAGCGGAATTTGACTTTGTTGCGGCATTTCTTTCGCGTCAATCTGAATGCTGCTGATATTAATGTCTGCCTGCTTTAGTAATTTTTTTGTAAATTCTGCATACGCATGATTCTCATCCTCTCTATATTTCTCAAAAGCATATCCACTCAGACTTGCCACATCCGTAAATGTATCAATGGATTCTGCCAACCACTGAAAAGGAACCGTCGTACATTCAACATTCCAGCTTGTTGCAGTGGCAAGAAATAACTTCTTGGAGGTGTTCATCTGATAGGCAACTTCCAATTTTGTCTTATGACGGCGTGTAAACTTCGGTTTTTCTCCATCAGAAATATCAAAGATTAAACTTGGCTTTGAGGAAGAATAATAGTAAAGATACTCTTCTACTATTTTTTCCTTTGTAGCACTGAATCCATAAACATATTTCTTTTCGTCTTTTGCAATAAATGTAAACTCAAATGATGTGGGCTTGTTTTTTGATTCAAAATCAAATTTAAATGGCACCACGGGAAGCACATCTGTCACCTGTACATGATTTGAATTACGGATCATATTAAGAGCTACTGTAATTGCTTTAAACAAACTGCTCTTTCCGGATGCGTTTGCCCCATAAATGGAAATCATGCTTGTGGCTCTATTGCCGCCCTTGGTAATGAGATTCTCCGGATGTACTTTATCTGCTGATGGTTCCAGACTAAGAAAGACCTTATCTCTTATGGATAAATAATTTTCTACTGAAAACTAAATTAACATAAGTTCTCCCCTTTCTTGACATAAGAGTTCACTATCATCATATGCATCCCGCATTCAGAAGTCAACATTATTTTTAGTATTTTTGCACTTTTTATTCATTTTTATTTATATTATTGTAAAACATGGGACACCATCAATAAAATATCTTCGCCACCGTAGCCGCATTATTTTTCCCGGACCGCACATCGCTGGGTGTCTTCCCAAACACCGCCTGATACCGCTCGTCCCCACAATAGGGAATCTGATACTGCTTGCCATCCTCGGTGATCACGCATCCCAGATTCTCCAATTCCTGCCGCAGTTTCCCGGATATTCCGGTATAATCCCGCAGCAGGCGCTTGATCTCGCCTGCCCGTTTTTCGCTTGTCTTCTGATAATCATTGCTGTGAATGATATCAGCGATCACATCGGCGCGTCTTGATTTTTCCGGCAGATTGGAAAGAGCGTCCGTCAGTGTGGAAAGCACCAGATCCTTGATCTCTCCCGGATAAAAGTCTGTCTCTGCTCCCATGAACAGAACGGGCTGGGTATCGGCTGCATTGAGTTTTGCCTTCAGACCCTGGTTTTCGTACTGCAGACTTTCGTTGGTGCGGGTCAGTTCCTCCACCTGCTTTTCCAGCCGTTCCATATCCTCATCGAATCCCTCCAGGATTTTGTCTGCCTCGGCTTTTGCATCCTCGATGGCCTGTTTTTTGATTCGCTTTTCTTCTTCGCCCAGTGATTCTTTGAGTTTTACCGCTTCTTCTTCCGCGGTCTTTCTGGCCTGCTCTGCTTTCTGCCGTTCCGCCCGCTGGCTTGCAAGGCTGTCCCGCAAAAGGGCATTGTTCACGCCCTGCCAGGTATACATGGTGTCCAGAAGCTG
>JAQXLK010000128.1 GCA_029012085.1 Clostridiales bacterium | reverse complement strand
CTGTAATCCAACAGGAGCTAAGATATAAGCTTTCTCACCGTCAGCATAGCTGATCAATGCGATGTTAGCTGTTCTGTTAGGATCGTACTCGATAGATGCTACTGTTGCAACAACATCATCTTTTCTTCTCTTGAAATCAATAATTCTATATTTTCTTCTAGATCCACCACCATGGTGTCTTACTGTAATCTTTCCCTGATTGTTACGACCAGCGTTCTTCTTTAAAGAAGTTGTAAGGGATTTCTCTGGTGTACTCTTTGTAATTACATCGAAATCCAAACCAGTCATATTTCTTCTGGAAGGTGTATATGGGTTATAAGTCTTAATTCCCATTTTCTTTCTCCTTTCAAATTGCATTTATTATCACGCTTGCTTGCGTATGAATTATATACTCTTTTCTTGCCGGAACAGCATCCACTCTACTAAGTTCAATCTTCGGCTCTGCCTCGATTTCACTAAGTATCGGGATGGGCTTTCGAACTAAATTCAAACTGCGTCTTCGACTTGTTTTCATTAAGTTCTCAATGCCTACAGGCCTTCAAAAATCTCAATATCTTTGCTGTCTGATGTAAGCTGAACGATTGCCTTCTTAGACTTAGCAGTCTTTCCGTAAACCATTCCACGTCTCTTTGTCTTACCTTCAAGATTCATGGTATTTACCTTGGCAACCTTTGTTCCCTCGAACATTTTCTCAACAGCTTCTTTGATCATTGCCTTATTTGCTTCTGGATGAACCTGAAATGTATATTTCTTATCAGCCATAGCGTCCATAGACTTCTCAGTAATGATAGGTTTCTGAATTACGTCATAATATTTAATATCTGCCATTATGCGTACACCTCCTCGATTGCTGCTACTGCATCCTTAGTAATCACTACTGTATCATACTTAAGAATGTCATATACATTGATTGTGTTTGTAAGAGCAGTCTTAACATCAGGAACATTCTTTGCAGATAATACAACATTCTGGTCATTATCCTTTGTTACCACTAATGCCTTTGACACCTCAAGGTTATTCATAACCTCTACAAACTTCTTTGTCTTAATCTCATCTAACTTTAACTCATCTAATACGATGAACTTCTCCTCGTTAACCTTAGAAGTAAGAACCGACTTCATTGCGCCTGCCTTTTCCTTCTTGTTTAACTTCATAGAGTAATCTCTTGGCTTCGGAGCAAATACAACTCCACCGCCTGTCCACTGTGGAGATCTTGTAGAACCCTGTCTTGCATGACCAGTTCCCTTCTGTCTCCAAGGTTTTCTTCCGCCGCCACGAACTTCTGCACGTGTCTTAGCGCTCTGTGTTCCCTGACGCTTGTTAGCTAACTGCGCTACAACTGCCATGTGAACTAAATGCTCATTTATTTCTACACCGAATACTGCATCGTTAAGCTCTAACTTCTCAACTTCTTTACCCTCAGTGTTATAAACAGCTACTGTTGCCATTCTCTATTCCTCCTTCCTACGATTACTTACCGCTCTTAACGGTCTCTTTAATCATAACTAATGACTTCTTAGGTCCTGGTACAGAACCCTTAACTAAGATTACGTCATTCTCTGCATCTATTTTAACAATCTCTAAGTTCTGAACGGTAACTCTAACAGCTCCCATGTGACCTGCCATCTTCTTACCCTTGAAAACCTTACCAGGGTCAGTAGCACAACCGTTAGAACCTGCATGACGATGGTACTTAGAACCATGAGTCTTAGGACCCGTATGAAGTCCGTGTCTCTTAATTCCGCCTGCAAATCCCTTACCCTTTGACTTAGCAGTTACATCAATCTTGTCGCCCTCTTCAAAGATGTCAGCCTTGATAACGCTCTCACCAGCAACGTAATCAGAAACGTTGTCTACTCTGAACTCTCTTACGAACTGCTTTGGAGTGGTATTTGCTTTCTTGAAGTGTCCTACTTCTGCCTTACCAGCACCATGTGGATTTCTGATAACTTTCTTACCTGATACATCCTTTGTTGTAACTTTTTCTTTCTTCTCACCGTAACCAACCTGGATAGCTTCGTATCCGTCGTTGTCGATTGTCTTAACCTGTGTTACTACACAAGGTCCTGCCTGTAATACGGTAACCGGTGTCAATACACCATCTTCATTGAAGATTTGAGTCATTCCGACTTTTGTAGCTAAAATCGCTTTCTTCATTTTAAAACTTTCCTCCTAATTAATTTACAGCGGATTGCCTTGGCAATCATTCTAAATTCGACTCAGTGAGTCTTTTAGGTTTTACTGTACTTACATAAATTTGTTACTGTGGATATTCCACATTGCGATTGTTCCTTATAATAATGAAACCGTTCGCATATTATTTTGTCTTCATCTTTACATCGATGTAAACACCAGCAGACATATCTAACTTCTGTAATGCGTCGATTGTCTTCTGAGTTGGCTGAATCACGTCGATTAATCTCTTGTGAGTTCTCTGCTCAAACTGCTCTCTGGAATCTTTGTACTTGTGAACTGCTCTAAGAATTGTCACTCTCTCAATCTTAGTAGGCATTGGTACAGGACCAGAAACCTTTGCACCTGTCTTCTTAACAGTATCAATGATGTTTGCTGCAGCCTGATCGATTAACTTGTGATCATAAGCCTTAAGTGTAATTCTCATTACCTGGTTTGCCATAAAAAAAGCCGCCTCCTTTTCGTACTTAATGGTTCTTGTACGACAAGTGGTGACTGTACACTCTCCCGTGCGTGTCATAAAATAAAACATTTTACAAACTTTCACACGTCATCTCCTCGTAATGGGATTGTTATTCGTACAGTGACTTGCCGCCAGTTTCTTAACTTGACATTCGCTCCACGGAAAAACCTGCCTCTTGGGCAGCAACCTCACGCTTCTTCGCTATCAATGTCACAGCAAGTGCTAGTATACCCTATGTTTACGGGGATTGCAAGAAAAATTTGAAATAAATTGTATTTTTTTCAGTACAATTTTAAAATTTGTCATTCTACCTTCATCATTCTATATCCAACCCCCACATGTGTCTGAATATATTGAACAGAATCAGAGTTGCGTTATACATACAAACCGCCTCCTAACACTATTTCTTTATTCATGATAAATCTTATCACTATCATTTATAAATCCGTGTTAAGAGACGGTTTCTAGATATTAAGATTGTTATAAGTTTGAATTTTTACAAAAGGCTTTTAGCAAAACAAAAATCTCCAGTCTTCCTAAAACCATTCCTATCATTTCGATCATCAAACAGACAGCACTGGTTTCCATATTCGTCACCCCAATTGAAAGTCCGACAGTGCCTAAAGAAGATGCAAATTCAAATGCACCCTCTAACAATGTACAACCGGAAAAAAAGGTAAGCACTATTGTACCAATCACAAAAATTATTAAACAGCTTCCAGCATATGTACCGGCTTCTTCCACACTATCCCTTTCCAAAAGTTCTCTTTCGGTTCCCCTATGATAATAGGAAAGAATAACAGTCCGATCCGGCGACATCTTTTTCCGAATACTCCTTAGAAGACTTTTTAATAAAATACATACTCTTCCCAACTTAATACCGCCTGCTGTAGAGCCAATCCCTCCACCAATGAGCATGAGCAGTATCATCAATGCAAGTGCTGTTTCCGGCCACTCACTATAACTACAGGTAGCATATCCGGTAGTTGAAGTTGCCGAAAACGCATTAAATACTGCCAATCTTAAACTGTCTGCCACAGAATGATTATCCTTACTTAAAAATAATGTCATAAAAGGAACTACAATGACCATAATTCCAACTAAAAAACGAATTTCACTGGATTGGCAAAAATTTTTAATTTTACCCTTTAACAATAAAAGCAGAAGCGAAAAATTCGTTGTACCAATCAACATCAGCAAAATGGTAACCACTTCAATCGGTAACGAGTGATAATATCCAATACTATCCATCCGATTAGAAAATCCACCTGTAGACAATGCACACATTGTATGAAGCAATCCGTCAAACAAAGGCATTCCAAAAACAAAATACAACAACGTTCCGATTATTAAGAAAAAACCATACATCATAATAATCACCTTTACCGTCTTTCCTATGTTCGGCATCAGCTTATCCGGATGTCCTTCTGCCTCATATAAGTCGACAGATTCTTTTCCTTGTACAAATAAAAGCATGGTCATTACAAAACCAACGCCTCCAACATATTGCAGGAAGCTGCGATAAAATTGGAATATGTGTGGTATCTTTTCTACATCAAGAACCGAGAGTCCTG
The DNA here is from genome assembly GCA_029012085.1 of Clostridiales bacterium. Classification (GTDB taxonomy): domain Bacteria; phylum Bacillota; class Clostridia; order Lachnospirales; family Lachnospiraceae; genus CAG-590. Next base: position 5,125 of record JAQXLK010000128.1, on the reverse strand, counting down.
TCGTCGTAAAGCCGCTGACAGATTCAAAAAGTGCCTGCACCGGAGTCAGTCCTCCATGCAGATAAAACGGAATCGATGCCAGTAGGAAACCATACAGCCATGCAAACACAACAGTCTGATTGCTGTTTAAAAAACAAATCTTTATCTTTAGTCTGCTAATTATTATACCTATACCAATGGATATAGCAGCCGGAATCAGAAAATTCCAGACACAAATACTCTCATTCCAATAAAACGGAAGCACAAGAAAGGGAATCAATAAAATCATTCCTTCCAAAATCATCATTTTCCCTATGACACCTGCATTTTCAGATTTTTGCATATTCCGTCAACTCCTTTATCTCTTCCAATTTATCCTGGTCTGAGGTAATGATAACAAGCACATCACCTTCCATCACTCTTGTATCTCCCCTAGGTATCAGGCTTTGGTCGCCTCGCAAGATACATCCTATAATAATTTCTTTGGGTAGATTTAATTCCCAAAGCTTTTTCTCTGTAATAGCTGCCCCATGTCCAATCGGCATTTCTACAATGTGAATTCTCCCTTCATCAATCGGAATCATCTTCATCATTTCATCCATAAGCGCCTGCTCTTCCATAAGATTTGTAATCATATTGAGTGCACAAACTACACGGTCAACCCCCATCTGATAGAAAAAATTTGTCTTTGCGGGATCACCTAGCATAGCCACCGTTTTTTTCACTCCAAAGTATTCCTTACACATTTCACATATCACAAGATTTATTTCATCACTATCCGTCAGTGCAATTGCAACCTGACAATCACTAACCCTGGCCTCTTCCAAAATAAATTTCTTACTTCCATCTCCAAAAATTACATTCAGCCTCCCGTTCTCTGCCAGTTTTTCACAGGCACCATAGTCTTTATTAACAACAGTTACCCGATAATCCTTTTTTAATAAAGAATTTGCTAAAGACCTTGCCTCTTCCAGTCCACCAACAATAAGGATATTTCCACGATTTTTATTTTTCCTCCACATGATTTTCTCCTCCCATCTGAATATAGCCTTCAATCTCTTTTTCCGACAACTCTGTCGGGCAAATAGTATCAATATCCATCTTCTTTAACAGCGGTATTTTATCCCTGTCATAAATACGTGCAACGACTTTAGGGACGTTAAATATTTTCTTTGCGATTTGTGCGGCACAGATATTCACACTGTCATCATCTGTTACCGCAAGAAATGTATTCGCTTTCTCTATCTCAACACTCTTTAATTTATCAAGGTCTGTGGCATTACATACTAATGTCAATCCTCCATAAAAACCCGGAAGCTTACGAAAAGCAGTTTTATCTTTATCAATTACACAGACATCCTGCTTCCTTTCTGATAATTTTCCTCCAATACCTGCGCCTAACCGGCCACATCCGGCAATAATTGTATACTGGTTCTTTTCTAACATTCTTATCTCCTCCTATTTTCTCACCAGATGTCCAACATGATGCTCATCATAAACAATTTCAAACTGCGGATCATCTGGAATCTGACAATCCTCCTCGGTATATGCACACTTTTCACAATCAAGTTTCTTCCCATATTGCTCCATATTAAATCTTGCAGGAACATACGTGGGATTTAGCGCATATGCTGCCCTAAAATGCTTCATTGCAAGAACATGATCCTGCTCCATCTCTAACAGGATTCCCATAAGATTGTGTGGAACAGCAGAATGCGGATTTTGTGCCATCGCCTCTCTGATTTCCTTTTCACACTTTATATATTCATGGTTTTCTATCAGCTGTCTGCATCTATTTTCTAATCTTTCGTTCATCTGACTCTCCCCCTTTCTTTCTATCTGTATCATAACTTTTTTCCGATAAAGATAGTGTGGGAATGTCAATAACCCCTGTAAGAATGTTGTTGAAAATCAAAAGATTTGTCAGAAAGCTGTGAATTTTATAAATTTCTGTGAGAATGTTGTGAGAAATTTGGTGTTTTCATTCTTTATATGGAAAAAAGTCGTGTTTCCACGACTTTTTTCTGTATACAACACTTTATATTAATGTTACTTTTCAATTTCTCTCATCCGATATCCGACACCAATTTCTGTCTGGATGTATTCCGGTTTTGCAGGATTCTTTTCAATCTTTCTGCGGGTAGATGCCATAACTGAACGCAGCACCTGGGTATCTTCTCCATATCCTTCTCCCCATATTTTCTGTAAGATTGTATGATAGGTTAACACCTTTCCCGGATTTTGCATAAAAAGATGTAATAAATTATATTCCAATGGTGAAAAATGAATTTCCTCCCCATTCTTTTGAACCATATGTCTTCCATTATCGAGCATCAGCTCTCCATTCACATAGATTGTGTCATCTGGAATATCTTTTTCCTTTCTATTCGTCATCCGATAATAATGTCTTAACGCTACACGGATTCGTGCCATTAATTCCGTTGCCGAAAATGGCTTTGTCAGATAATCATCCGCACCATCATCTAATGCCGCTGCCTTTTCCTTATCCTGATCTCTGGCAGATACAATGATAATCGGCACCTCGGACCATTCCCGTATTTTATGCAGCACATCCATACCATCCATATCAGGAAGTCCTAAATCTAATAAAATCAAATCCGCATTTTCCCGAATCATATAATCAATTCCATCCTGTCCACAAGCCACACCCTTTACGGTAAATCCTGCATTTTCCAAAGTATAGACCATGAAATTCTGTATCTGTATATCATCTTCTATCACAAGTATTTTTTCTTCAATCATCAGCTTCTTCTCCTTCTTTGTACGGCAGACAGAATATAAATTCTGCTCCTTTCTTATCTTTACGATTATGTGCCTTAATACTGCCTCCATGAGCTTTCACAACGGTCTCACATATAGTAAGACCAAGGCCAATTCCTTTTTTCACATCTGCAAGGCGATTTTTCGAAGTATAAAATATCTGAAACAGGTTCGGAATATCCTCTTCTCCAATCCCTTCACCTTCATCCTTTACCGATACCACAACATCCGTATCAGTATATGTCACAGAAACCTCAATCCCCTGTTCCGGTGTTGTATGCTTCACTGCATTTTCTAATAGATTTGTAATAACCTGCTCAATCAGTCTTGCATCCATCGGCACTAAATGAAAATCCTCCGGTATCTTCACCTGAATCTCTCTATCCGGAAAAGCCTTTTCCACATGAGATATGGCGCATTCCACAATCTCTTCCATTGCTTCCATCTCTTTACGCACCACTACCTGTCCATCCTGCAGCCTCGTAAGACTCAAAATGTTCTCTACCAAAGATTTTAACCAGTCTGCATCCTGATAAATTCCCCGAAGCAGCTGCTGGCGTTTATCTTCCTTTTCCGTCATATCCATAAGCATTTCGGAAGTTCCCATAATACCCGAAAGCGGCGTCCGAAGATCATGGGAAATAGCACGTAGCAGATTGGCACGTTCTCTTTCCCGCTCCATTTTCTGCCTGTCTTCAATTCTTTCAATCGTAACCTCAATACGTTCTAATGCAAGAGAGACATTTTCCATCATGGAATGAAGCAGCCTCTTCTTTTCCGTCAGCTTCTCTTCTGAAATATCCCTGCTTATTCGTAAGACCGCCAATATATTCTCCCGTCCATTAATTGGAAAAGTAAAGCTTTCCTCTTCCACAAGATATTCCGTCCTAAAGTCTGAAAAACGTCCCCTGATTTCCTCTAAATTTGAAATATTTCTATGAATCTGTTCACTTCCTAATTGTTGAATATACACTGGTTCTCCATGCTTTCCTACATAGATACATCCAGCATTTGTCTGCAACAGCCTACTGGCACTTTCTGCCGCTACCTTTATTACCGTTTCAATGTCTGCTGCATCCGACAATTTACTGGATAACATATATAATGTCTGGGTTTCCAAACCCATTTCCGTTGCTTCCTCTGTCAAGAGTTTTTCTTTTGTTGTCAGTGTACTTGTAACAAATGCAGTTGCTAACATAATAGCAAATGTCACAAGATAACCCGGATCATATACCTGCAGTGTGTGATATGGTTCCGTAAAAAAAAAGTTAAAACAAAGCAGCGCAGCCACTGATGAAAAAATCCCATATATGTATCCTTGTGTAAATCTTGCCACCAAAAGCACCGCTAAAATGTAAACCACTACAATATTTGTTTCAGGAATCCCTAATCTTCTAAAAATCATTCCTAAAACAGTAGTGATAAGTATGATTGCGAATAATTTTAATATGTTAAATAAAATGGATTTTTTGTCTTTCATTTATTTTCACCTCATCGTAGTTTCAGTAAACACTCCACCGTGTTGTTCCTTACAACTAAGTAATATGCCTCTTTATCTATGCTCTTTTATATTTACAAGATAAATTCCACAAGCTACCATCATTACAGCTATAAAATATTGCCATTTCAGTTCTTCTTTAAGTAGTAATGCTGAGAATATTACTCCCAAAACAGGAATCAGTGCATTAAAAATTGCTATCTTACTAATAGGATGATACGAAAGCAGCTCATTATAAATAGCAAAACAAACTGCTGAAATCATAATTAACACTATTAATACAATCATTCCTTTCACATTTACACACCAGGAACTATTTGTCCCTATGATCAAGCCAAATGCCAGAAGCAATGCTCCTCCAATCATCATACTTTGTCCTGTTGCCTGCATCATGTTCATTTTCTTTGAAGCAACTCGTGTTATGACACCACCAAGTGCCGCACAACCTGCATTTAGAAGGATCATTCCGTCACCTCTAAATGTAATATTTTCAAAGAAATCTGCTCCCGGCTGTATATTAATTGCTATAATCCCCGCAATCCCTAATGCACATCCAATCATTTTGGGAAATGATACTTGGTCATCAGAAAATATAATCGTTGAAAGAATAATTAAGAAGAAGCCTCCCATAGAATCCAAAATGGTAGATCTTGCACTCGGGTTATATCCCAGCCCAATATACGCAAACATATAATGAAGGGTTATGTTTACAATTGCAAGAAAAATCAGCCACCATAAGTCTTTTTTATTTTCTAATTCCAGTTTCTTTTTTCTCAAACAGCAAAATATCGAAACCAGCATACCTGCAAAAAGGAATCGTATTCCGGCAAATAAGATTTTCCCTCCCAAATCAGTCGAAGCTATCTG
>JAQXLK010000127.1 GCA_029012085.1 Clostridiales bacterium | reverse complement strand
CCTGACACAAGTCAATAAGACCCCTTGAAGACGACGAGGTAGATAGGCTTGAGGTGGAAGTGCAGTAATGCATGGAGCTGACAAGTACTAATCGGTCGAAGGCTTATCTTCAAAGAAGTTAAACGTTGAAGGAAAGATATGGATGATGCAAATCTTTGTATGAAGTTCTGAAGGTACAGAATAGAAAAAGTATCATAGTAGATTACCAGTTGTATGGTAATCTCGATGTATATATAGGGGATTGGTCAAATGGTATGATAGGGGTCTCCAAAACCTTTGGTGGGAGTTCGATTCTCTCATCCCCTGCTATTTAAAAAATGCTGTAAACCTTGATTCTGTTAAGGTTTATGGCATTTTTGTTTTAGAGTATTTTAAAGTGAAAAAAGTGGGGATTAATAGAGCGGAGAAAATTTAACTAAATTACCACATTATATAAAAAACGGATTTGTTTAATTTAAGATGTTATATATAAAAGAACAATCTCCTGTGCCAACAAGTGCACAGGAGATTGTCTGTTACATATCCGATTCGCCACGTGTTTGTTCGAATAACTCACCAACGGGAACTTCTAGCAAATTACTGATTCTTTCCAGAGTATCAAATTTAATGGAAGATGTATTGTTATTTACTATATTATTAAAGTTTGTATAGGTCATTTCGAGTCTTTTGCAAAGCCAGTATTTGGTCTTGCCTTGTTCTTCTAAAATCTCTAAAATTCTTAGTTTTAGCACGACATCACTTCCAATCATAATTTATTTTATTATATTGAAAATATATTCTGAAAATAAGGTATTTATAACTAAGGTATGTTTACATACCCTATGAAAAGTGGTATTATGTACATATAAAAATATAAGGAGGGTTTCATTATGGGCAAATTAACAAAAAAATTTGTTTGGATGATGTTTACATTAGTTTTGGTAGCAACACTGCTTCCTATACATGGAATGCGTGTTAAAGCCGCAACTACAGTGGCATCGGGAACATGTGGAGCAGAAGGAAATGAGGAAAATGTAACATGGGTATACGATGATGAAGGAACTCTTACAATAAGTGGTTCTGGAGCTATGGCAGATTATGAGGATACATTGATGGGAAAAGCCGAGTGGTATACTTATAGGAATTCTGTAAAGAAGATAGTTTTTGAAGAAGGTGTTACTACTGTTGGATATTGGGCTTTTGTTGGTATGGGGGAAAGCGAAGTTATTTTTGCAGATTCAATAAGAGAGATTAAATATAAAGCTTTTAGCGGAAACTATAATCTGAAAAAGATTACTTTACCTCCAAATCTTGAGGGTTTGGATCATGCGTTTGATGGATTAAGTGGTTCTATTGTTATTCCTGGTTCTTGTGGTCTAGAAGCATTAGCTGTTTTTGGCTCTTGTGATTTTGATTTCATTACAATTGAAGAAGGGGTAGAAGGAATTGGATATAATGCATTTAGTGGTAATTTTCGAAGACTATGGCTACCTAGTACAATTTCTATGATGAGAGATGATAGTTTTCCAGATGTTTCAGCTGATTTAGATTTTATACCTGTATGCTACGGTTGTAATGATTATGTGAAAACATATGCGAATGTAAAAGGGTATATATATATGGATTCTTCTACGGAATATTCATTAGATAAAGCTGAAATCTTTATTGATTCGGATAATTTTGTATTTGATGGCAATGAAAAAAAGCCCGCTGTTACAGTAAAGTATATTGATTCGGATAAGAATGTTCCATTGTATGAAGGATATGATTACAGAGTAGATTATATTAATAATACCGATATCGGACAGGCAAAAGTTATTATTACTGGATTAGGATGTTATACTGGAAGAATTGAAAAAACGTATAATATATATGGTGACTTGAATAAAACGAATGCATCTCTAGAATATGATAAAGTCTTATATGATGGTAGTTCTAAAACACCGGATATTGCAATCAAAATGGATAATGTTACTTTGGTAAAGGATACGGATTATACCGTATCATACGAAAATAACAAAGAAGAAGGAACAGCAACAGTAACAGTTACTGGTATAGGTAATTACAAGGGTAGTATTCAGAAGATATTTAATATTTATAAGAACGATATTTCTAAGGCAAATGTTACATTATCATACGAAAAAACGGGATATGATGGTGCAACAAAAGAACCTGCAGTTACAGTAGTATTTGGTGGAACAACTTTGAAAAAGGACGTGGATTACACTGTAGAATATGTAAACAATGTTTCTCCGGGAACAGCTACTGTAAGAGTTGTAGGAAAGGGTCAGTATTCAGGAAACATAGAAAAACAGTTTTTAATTGAAGGATTATCCCTTGAAAATGCTGATGTGCAATTGAAAGAAAGCATTTATTCTTACGATGGTTCACCTAAGACACCACCAGTAACAGTTAAGCTTGGAGATAAGACTCTTGTAAAAGATACGGATTATACATTGACATATGAAGACAATGTAAATGATGGAACTGCATATGCAGTGGTAACAGGTATTGGTATTTATACAGATATTGTAAAGGTCAGCTTTGTTATTCTTCCATATAATGCAGGTATGGATTCTGTGTATCCAGACGGTACAATGATTGATGGAAATTATGTGTATGGTGTTACAGATGATGAAAAGAACGAGGTTGAGTTATGTTGTCCTGCAACTACGAAACTAACAAAAGTTCAAGTACCTGCAACTATTACAGATGAGAAAGGGGTTACATATTCAGTAACGTCAATTGGACAGAAAGCATTTTACAAAAACACAAAGATTACTAGTCTTGTTATCGGAAATAATATTATGAGTATTGAAGATTATGCATTTTACGGTTGTAAGAACATTTCAAAGATTAACTTTGGTAAGAGTGTTGAAATAATTGGTGGTTCTTCATTCAGAAAATGTACTAAACTTGCATCCATAACTTTGCCAAAAAGTATTGATGAGTTGGGAAAGAATGCATTTTATGGATGTAGTAAGCTAAAAACAATAACAATTAATGCAGATACTGTAATTGATGTAAACGCAAATGCGATTAAGGGAATTTCTAAAAAGGCAGTGATTAAAGTTCCTAAGAAACTGGTAAAGAAGTATAAGAAAGAGTTTTCTAAAAAGACAGGGTACAAGTCATCAATGAAAATTAAGAAGAAGTAAAAATCAAAAGTAGTAACAATATTGAATCAAGGATCAGAGAGAAATCTCTGGTCCTTTTATTATGGGATTGGGTATGCTAAATCGATAAGTTTTTTATTGCAAATAAGTGTTAGTATCTATATAATTATTACAAGAAATTGATTTAAAATGAGCGAGGTGAAGAAGATATGTATTACGTACCAGACGGAACAAATAGATGTGGCTACTATGAATGTACAGATTGTGGAAGTCGCTTTTTGGATTTGAAAGTAATACCTGCAATGGTATGTCCTTACTGTGGAGAGGAACTGGATATGGAAATTGGTCCGGACGAGGAGATGCCGGTTATAAAAGAGGAGGCAAAATTAATTCGTATGCTGGATGGTGAAGAAGAGATAGAAAAATATGATCAGCTGCTAAGTTTAGCTGTGACAGGTGGAGATTATAATTGGATTTAAGTATGGAAGAGATAATATATACGATAGTAAGAATAGAGGAAGAAGATTTTGGATGTGAAGGGCGTCCAGATGGTGCAGTGCCGGAAGTATCCGTATATTTGAAATCGGAGAATAAAGATAGCAAAATCGTTGTTATGGAAGATTCGGTCATGTATACAAGGCAGTTGGATGTCGGATCAAAGGTTATTATTGGTTCAGATGGCAGTTTGTATCATCCTGATTGTGTGATGGCTCCAGTGGATATGGAAAAAGATGATAATTCGGCCAGACTTCAAAATGAGTGGATGGAGCATTATATGGATGCAGTTGATGAGTTGGATGAAACGCTATAATTATTTTAAAGAGGTAGTAGTAAATGAAAGAATATAAATTTTACGGTTGGAATCAGGCAAATGTTCCTGCTATTATAGAGAAGTATAAGGGAATAAAAACGCCACTTGATTTATATGATGCTTTGTCGGAAATCTGGTGTGCGGACACTTGTGCTCCCAGGATGCGGGAACAATGGACACCAGAGAATAAAACAATGGGTCAATGTTCTATCACAGCATTTTTGGTGCAGGATATCTTTGGGGGAAAGGTATATGGAATATTAAGACCTGGTGGCAATTACCATTGTTACAATGTGGTTGGCAGCTGTTGCTTTGATTTGACCAGTGAGCAGTTTGGAGATGAAGCTTTGATATATGAAAATAATCCGGAACAATTTAGGGAAGTTCATTTTGCAAAAGAAGAAAAACGTCTCAGATATGAGTATTTAAAGAAAGAATTAGAGAAAAAGACAGGCAGATATTATTGAAGCAGCATCCTCACTCAAAATAGCAGTTGTTAATCTAGACAGGAGTTTTGATATGTGGAAAGTTTCTAGAGAAATGGAGGATTTTGACAGAGATGGATTTAAATCAGGTGTTTAAGGGATTGGATGAACTATTTGAACAGCACAAATTAGATCAGGTTGAGGAGTATTTAGGAGGAAAATTAGAGCAGGCAGTTTCCGAGAATGATTTTGAAGCGATGGTTTCGATTTTAAATGAGATGTTAGGATTTGCAAGAGAGACAAGCCAGTATGATAAATGTGAAATTTATGGAAGCCAGGCCTTAAAGCTGATTGAAAACAGTCCCTATAAGGGCACTGTAAGCCATGCAACAACCTTATTGAATGTAGCAAATGCCATGCGGGCAGCTG
>JAQXLK010000126.1 GCA_029012085.1 Clostridiales bacterium | reverse complement strand
ACCTCTTATATCTGTTCCTATTTGGATTTGTCTAATTAAATTTTACCACATTTCCACAATTTCCTCAATCAGAACATCTCGACATCTGTTCTGATATATGTTTAAGCAAATGTTAGAAAAGTTTTGCAGAGCATGGTTTAAAGGATTATTTCAAAAAAGTAATCATACATTCTAATAATCAGGAACTTTAGGTGTTTATAGTGCTTGAGACGAATAAATCTAAACCAACAGAGAAGGAGAATTTGATGAATAAAATACTTGAAGCTTCGCAACAAACGGAATTTAAGAAAACTCTGAAATGTGGTATCTACAAGGAACTACATAAAAGAGACATTTTATCAGATGCGCAATTAGACTGTTTATTAGAACGGAATTCTTGGTAACATAAATGCATATTATCATCTATATTTCTATATTGTAGAGGGTGATGAATCAGCCTGAGCAAGAGGAGGACACAATGTTAACAAACAAACTTAGAGTTACTGCATATTGCAGAGTTTCTACAGATAAGGAGGATCAAAGTAATTCCTTAATCAGCCAGCAAAAATACTTTGCTGATTATATTACACACCACGATGATTGGATTCTAAAGAATGTGTACTATGATGAAGGTATCAGCGGTACACAGACTATGAAGCGTACTGGTTTTAATGCCATGATTGAGGAGGCCATGCAAGGTGGGATTGACCTTATTCTAACCAAGGAAGTATGCCGATTTGCAAGAAATACAGTGGATGCCCTATCCTATACCAGAAAACTGAAGGATAAGGGAGTGGGTGTGATTTTCACTATTGATAACATTGACACTAGAGATTTGGATGCCGAACTTCGCCTGACCATTATGGCAAGCATTGCACAGGAAGAAAGCCGTAAGACTTCTGAGCGTGTGAAGTGGGGACAAAAACGTCGCATGGAGCAAGGCATTGTCTTTGGCAGGGATTTGCTTGGTTACACTGTCCATAACGGTGAGCTTGCAATCAATGAGGAAGAAGTACCTATTGTACGTGCTATTTTTCACAAATACACGAACGAAGGTAAAGGAACTTATGTGATTGCAAGAGAACTTTTAGAAGAAGGTTTACGCCCCAAGAGAGTCAAAAAGTGGTCAAACACTGTAATTTTAAGAGTCTTGAGAAATGAGAAATATGTAGGTGACTTGTGTCAGAAGAAAACCTTTACACCAAACTATCTGACACATGCAAAGAAATATAATAGAGATAATGAAGAAATGGTTTATTTAAAAGATCATCACGAGCCTATTATTGACAGGAATTTGTGGAATAGAACACAGAAGGAGTTACTCCGGCGTGCTCCATCGGATGAAATGAAATTCAAGCATAGCAACCGCTATTGGTGTAGTGGTAAGCTTTATTGTGGAATGTGCGGACAGCGGTATGTCAGCCGTACTAAGAAGTTAAAAAACGGCACAACCTATAAGGCATGGCGTTGCTATGCGGCGGCAAACCACGGAACCAGTAAGGTGTCAGATGACGGAGAAATTATCGGTTGTGATAATGGTTCTATTAATGAGCGAGCGTTGCTTACCTGTGTACACTACTGTATTTGCCAGCTACAGACTAATAAAAAGGAAATAAAAAAGGAAATTCTACAGGAAATCAAAGCAATCAAGGGTATTGCTGATAAGAAATCTGACATCAAGTTTATCAAAGAGAAAATGGATAACCTAAATGTCAAGAAACGTAAAGCTATTGATTTGTTGCTGGATGGATTGATTACTAAAGCAGATTTGCAGGAACAGACCAGGTGGTATGACAAACAGCTTGCAGAGCTTTCACAGGTGATTTCCAATACGCAAAGCAAAGATAGAGTACAGGTGGGGCAGGTTGATGAATTTGAACAGTATATCACCGTTCTGGATGAGATTATGACCTTTGATGAAACCAATGAAAGCTTATACCGGGAGATTCTTGATAAAATGGTCATTTACTACGACAACACCGTGGAGGTCTGGCTGAAATGCATTCCCGTTGGCATGAAGCTGACAATTCATTCCTATGGTAAGAATAAAAACTATACAACAGATATTCTTACCATGGAAATTATTGAACAATCTTAATGTGGAGGTTCTGAGTTTTCATGCAAGTATGAAAAGCAGAACCTTTTGACCCGTGTGTCATAATATAATAATGCAAAAAACTATGGAAGGAGCATCTTGCTTATGCCAAATTATCGCTATCCGATGCAGGACTATTCCCGCACAGGCGGTTGCTGTCCACCACGTGCCGACAATACCGGCAGCCGCCGCAATCCCTGCTGCGAAGACCACAGCGACCGCGATTCATTGTCCGGTATGCCTCTCGCCATGGCATTCGTACCATGGCAAAACTGGCGGGCAATATACGATGTTGAAAAAGGATTCCACTGCGGCACCATATTTGAGGAGCTAAATAAACCATTCCGGGGAAAAGGAGGTTGCTGCTGATGGCTGAACAGAAACCCTGTCGCAAAG